>DAOUSL010000309.1 GCA_030627235.1 Thioploca sp. | reverse complement strand
GTCATGCCACCCCCAGTCCGGGGATACGGTATTGATCTTAATACCGATGCCCTTGGTCTTGGGGTAGGTCTGGCCATTAGGACGAGTATCCAGGTCAGCCACCGTAGCATCATATTCTGCTGGTGTTAGCGCCTGACCCTTATCGCCTCTGAGAGTGATAGCCATTAGCTGTTGTTCTCTACTGAAGGTACGCAGGAAGCTGCAACCGTAGAATCAGCTAGCGTAATAGCTGTCTTCTGCTGCGTAACCCCGCCATCGCCTTCACACAAGAACACTACGTTCACAGAGCCGTCCGTTGTAAAGTCGTGCTCGAAGTTGACCCAAGTATTAGCACCCGAGATATAAGGAGATGCATTCGTTGCCACCCCTTTGACTACCGCCGCTAAGGCATCATCGTACTCGGTAGCGCCAGCCGTATCGTAGCCGGTAGCTAGGTACATATGGAACCACGCAAGAGTATCGTCGATAGCCCCCTGACCTAATTCTACGGTTACTGGAGTGTAAACTGGATATACGCATACAACGGCAGCGTCATCTTTGAACTCAACCGCTAGCTTATCGCCGCCCGATAAGCCTTCGATGAATACACCAAAACCATCAGCTGCACCCGTGATAGGTCGCACCTTACCAGTCGCCGTATATTCGTACCATACGTCATAGTCCTTGCCATTAAGTGCCACCGGCGCTGTTGGCCCAACTGTCACTACCGCATTAGCCTGCGCAATGGCGTCCAAGTAAGCGACGCACTGATCTAATGTTCCGGCACCAGTGTTGTTAAGCGTCCATCGAAAGTTGCCGTCGGCGCCTGCAAATCCAGTCTCGAGCTGAGAAGCATCTAGCTGCTCTAGAGTCATGCCGCTCCAGGGTGCGATAGGTGCAGTATATACGTCAGCTAGCGGGTATGTAGCAGGGATAGTTGTTAGATGATCCGACTCATTCAAAGCCGCACCAGACGAATAACCACCTAATTCGGCAATACCTAAGGTACCTAATGTATCTACGCGGTCATAGTTCTTGCCGTACGTACGGATCGAGAAGTAGTGAGAGCTTAGAGTGTTATCAAAGTTACCATTGGCGGCATCACCAAACACTTGGAACGCCTCATCAATATTACCGAGCTTCGTGAAGTCAACAGAAGATCCATACTGCGCAGCCTGGTAGGAAGGTATAGATGACACCCCGATAGAGCCTAAGCCCTTAGGGCCAAAGTATATACGGTTCACAACCGAGCCTGTAAGCTCTCGCCACCCAGAGCCACGGAATAACTTTCTATCTGAGTCCGCTGCGGGAGTACGGCCGTTTACAAAGTCATATGCTCCACCGAACTTAAAGGTACCAGCAGTAAAGCGGTTGAATTTACGAAGGGTCTCATCAAGGCGCCTCTCCTGATTCTCAAAGGCGTACAAGGCCTCACACTTCAAGCCATCAAGGTTTATTAGTGGGTTAGCATCCGTAGCTCCGCCGCCGTGACCCGTTAAGTTCAGGGTTGGGTACGTAGAGGCATCGCCGAAGGCAATCGTGCCTGCAAGGGTGTCGAAAAATACATTACCATCTAGGAATGTATTTGCACTAGCCTGATACAGACTAGTTGAATAATTTGAAAGATCTATAAGTGCCATTTTATGCCGCCTTGCCTATGTGTTGTTCTAAGATTGTGGAGATCCGTTCGTTCTCGCGTGCCAAGGCTTCTAGCCTCGCCTCGCCATTAGATACAATATGATTGATCTTTACCAGACTAAGCTGCTCCTCCTGAGCTTTCATTTCCTCCGCTGCCAGCTTCATCATCTTCTCAGCTATGTCGCGAACCTTGAAGGTCTCCTCGACCGAGAAGTGTGCCGGTAATGTGTATAGATGCTCAGAGTCTAGGGTAACAATCCAATCCTGATCGATGCCATTAACTGTGGTTTGGTTTGCCTGCGCTCGGGTGATATTAATCATTAGTATCTAATTCCAGGTTGATTGTTACGGTCTTATCCGCTGCAGTAAGTGTATCATAATAGGTAGCCTCTACGTAGTCGTTACTGATAACCTGCACAGCAATAGGCTGATTAGTTTCCGAGTGCGTATACGAATGGCTGCCCGTTGTGGCATTCTCTTCACCTTCGGCTACGATCTCTACGGATCCGTCCATGCTGCCCTTAGCGGTGACTGTATATAATCTATACTCATAGTTAGGGGTAGGGATCGGAGATATTGATTGCGTGAAGGTTTTCTGGCCGGCCACGACTGATACAGTACCGGCGCCGGTGTTATAGTACGTAGGGGGAGTATACCCGTCACCTACATTTATAGTGAGAGTCTGCCCTGCGGCCACGTTCACGAGGATGACCTCGTTTCCTGTAGCCCCATTAGCTACGGCATAGCCGGTAGTATTGTTCGCCCACGCAACAGAGGCTGTAGCTGCAATGATTCCCAGATCAACGGCATGGCC
>DAOUSL010000379.1 GCA_030627235.1 Thioploca sp. | reverse complement strand
GCTTTTATTAAATTTTCTGAAAGTTTCGGTTCTGATATGGTGCTACCTACGCTGATAGAGAACGAGCACCACAGTATCAATCTTAAACAAGCAAAAAACCCCGTATTAGGTATGCGTAGCGACGCGTATGTGGGTAATGATTTTGTTTTAGAAAACGATAAGCTGGTGTTTATAACAGGACCGAATAGTGGCGGTAAAACGGCTTTTTGTAAAACGGTGACGCAGATTCAGCTGTTAGCGCAAATTGGTTGTTATGTGCCAGCGGAAGCTGCCACGATGAGTGCTGCAGATAAAATCATTTATCAAGCCCCTGAAATTAGCCATCTTGATGATGGCGAAGGGCGTTTTGGTACAGAACTAAAACGTACGCGTGATATATTCTTAGCAACCACGGCAAAAAGTTTTATCGTTTTGGATGAGCTTTCTGAAGGCACAACCTTTGAAGAAAAAATGGAATCATCGGGTAATGTGCTAGATGGATTTTATCGTAAAGGAAACAACACTTTATTGATTACGCATAATCACCAATTAGTGGACGTGTTTATTAACAAAAGAGAAGGGGTGGCGAAACAGGTCGAGTTTGTAAATGATGCGCCGAGCTATCGATTAATTGAGGGTATCTCGCGAGTAAGTCATGCGGATAGAGTAGCGAAGAAAATAGGATTTTCTAAGCAAGATATTGATAATTATTTGGCGGATTCAAAAGGGTAGCTACTTGCTGTGAAATTCGGTAAATAATTTATATTTTTAGCATAAAAAAGCCCCGTTTTCGCGCTAAAGGAACCCTTTGGCGCCGTGCGCAACTTGATCTCTACATAGATGATATAGGAATTATTTTATTATCTTCTATATTAATACTTACCTTGTTTCTACCAGTAGCTTTTGATTCATAAAGTGCTTTATCAGCTCGAGTTATCACAGACTTCATTGATATATCATCTGCTCTTAACAATGAAATACCTAAACTAATCGTCACAGAGAGTTCTTTATCATCTTCGTATTTGGTTTTCATTTTTTCAACATTTATACGAATCTTTTCAGCGATAGTTTGAGCATTTTGCATACTGGTATTTGGCAGGATTATAATAAATTCTTCTCCACCATAACGTGCTACTACATCACTCTCTCTAGTTAGGTTTGTAAAAATATTTGCAACATTGATTAAAATTATATCTCCGACACCATGCCCGTAAGTATCGTTTACAACCTTAAACTTATCAATATCGAGCATAATAACACTCGTGTTTTGATGAGTATTTCTTTTTTCATTAAAATAGTCACTTGAATATGATTCTAAATACTGTCGGTTATACAGATGAGTTAAACCATCATGATTAGCAATCTCTTTAGTATCCGCTAAATCAGCTTCTATTATTATTTTGTCTTTCTTATTTTCATGAAATCTATTAGCTAAAATTAAGGCAAAGAAAGAAATTTCAAAGAATGAAGTATAAACATAAGTATAACGAGTAAAATTATTATACTCAATCATGCCTAGACTCATCAGAACTAAAATAAAAAGTGAAATAATG
>DAOUSL010000166.1 GCA_030627235.1 Thioploca sp. | reverse complement strand
TGAATCAGTTAGAAAGCCAAAGGCTGTTATTGGGGCAACAGTTAATAAACTTTGATTGAGATTTTTAGCATCAAATCTACCTTCATTTCCCAAGCGTAAATAATCAGTAGTGCTTGCATGAAAGCTTCCTTGTACATCTAATTTGGCATTTGAGCCAAACATAATTCCATATGGATTAAGAAAATAAAAATCGGCATTGGGAATTGTCGAACGGATTAAGCCATCAATATTGGAAGGATTGCCTCCGGTTACTCGGCTAATAATATTATTAATAGAATTTGATCCAGAAAAGGTAGCTGTTTCTGAGCTATTTAAATTGAAGTCTTGGAAGCTGTGAAAAAGATTACCGCCATGTTGTTGACCTAAATCTGAGGTGATTTGGAAATTTAAGCCGGGTAAATTAATTTGTTGTCCGAGTGTACCGTCAGTTATTACTTCAGCGTTGGTGGATGGAGTAGTGATTAATATTATTATTGTTAGTAGGTATTTCATTTTGATTTATCCAGTAGTTTTTATAGCGTTTATCGTTTATATAAGGTACAAGGTTTCGGGAAATCCGCTATGCTCCATTCTCGAAACAGCTAAAATAATATTTATCCAGTAGTTTTTAATTCATAAGTCAAATAAGTTGTCACACGCAATCCATTGGCCATATTTTCTAGTTGAATTTCTATCCGATATAAGTCTGCTATTTTCTGTACAATTGATAATCCTAAACCACTGCCTAGAATATTTTGCTGCTCTCCACGATAAAAACGTTCAAAAACTTGCTGTTGCTTATCAGAAGGAATACCACAACCGGTATCAATTATTGTAATAGTCAATCTATTTGGTTCTAAATTTTGCAGATTAACTGTAATTCGTCCGTCTTGTGGAGTATAACGAATCGCATTATCAAGCAAATTTCGATACAGTAGATATAAATGTTCTTGATTGCCAGTAACTATATTATACCTTGCGGAATGTTCCAAACCCAAATCTATATCCTTCTTTAAAGCTTGCGGAGTCAAATCTATAACTAATTGACTAATCAAAGTATGCATGTCAATTGAAGCTGTTGGAATTTTTTGAGTTGCATCCATACGTGCCAAAATCAAAAGCTGTTCAATTAAATGGGTTGTCCGATCAACACTGGTATTTATTTGCTGTAATGCCTGTTTTAATTCTTGGGTATCGGTAGAACGTAAAGCAACTTGGGCTTGAATTTTTAACCCAGCTAAAGGTGTGCGTAGTTCATGGGCTGCATCAGCAGTAAAACGCCGCTCATTTTCAAAAGCTTGAGATAAACGTATAAATAAACTATTCAAAGCATCAATTAATGGTTTAATTTCTAAAGGAATTTTATGAATTTGCAAAGTTTGGAGCTGGTTCGGATTTCTAGTAGCAATTTCGTTAGTTATCTGTTGTAAAGATTTGAAACTATTGCCTACACTTAGCCAAATTAATAGAGCTAATAAAGGTAAAGCAATTAATAAACTTCCTAGTGTACTCGACATAATTTCTTCAATTAATTCATTGCGTATAGCATAGCGTTCTCCAGTTTGGATTAAAAAATGTTTGGTTTGTAAAGTGAATACTCGCCATAAATGCTTCCCATCTTGATAATCGTTATATGAGTTTGACTTAAAAATAGGAAATAAAGGTGCGGATGGAGAATTCAGTAAGGTTTTATAAGTATTAGAACGGATTAAAAAAGCTAATTTATGTTCGTATTTATGTCCATAAAGATGTTCATCTAATTCTTTATATTTAATTATTTCATTCTTAATCAGTGTTAATAATACTTTAGAATTTTGGGCTAAATTGGCATCAAATAGTTCTTCTACTTCATGTTGGGTATCGACGTAAACTTGCCAAGTTACCACAGACCAAACACTGCCAATTAGGATTAATAACAGTAATAGTAAACGTTTTCTAATTGAGAAAATCATGGTAATTTTGGAATCACATAACCAATACCACGTATGGTACGGATTAATTCCTTGCCTAATTTTTTACGTAAATGATGAATATGAACTTCAACTGCATTGCTTTCTACTAATTCATCCCAGCCATATAAATTATCTTCTAAATAGGAACGTGATAAAACTTTGCCTACATTTTCTAATAAGGTTTGTAAGATGGAAAACTCTTTTTTGGATAATATTATGGATTGACCGTCTTGAGTTAAGGTATATGCTGCTGGATCAAGTTGCAAATTACCGTATTCGATATAGGCTGAAACTCTTCCATTTTGTCGCCGACATAAAGCTCGTAAACGTGCGGTTAATTCATCTAAATCAAAAGGTTTAATCAAATAATCATCTGCTCCACTGTCAAGTCCAAGCACTTTATCATTAATAGAATCACGGGCAGTTAAAATTAACACTGGGATTTTATTTCCACATTTGCGTAAGTTTTTAAGGATTTGTAAACCGTCTACTTTTGGTAAGGTTAAGTCTAAAATCAAGGCTTCATATTCTTCAATTTTAAGGGCATGTTCTCCAGCTTCTCCGTCAGTTACCCAGTCAATTGCATATTGTTTTAAACCAGTTTGAATACCGTTGCCTAGTTGGATGTCGTCTTCTATTAGTAGTAGTCGCATTTAAAGTTTTGATAGTTTTTTATAGACTTCTTTTCTATGGGCTATGCTGATGACGAGAATTTCAACTGATTCTTCATGTAATAGATAAACAATTCGATAATTTTGTACTGCTTTATATTGCTTAGTCTCCAGATCATCTATATGTCTATCTGGCTTTATTCTCATATATGGACTATTTGTAACCGTTCTTGAATTTTTTGGTGTTGGAGCAGAAGCTAACTTTTCTGTAACATCAAGAAACCAATCTTTGACTTCTTTTGGTAGTTTTTTTATCTGTCTAACAACACCTGGTCTAAATTCTATTTTATATGTCATTGATTAAGCTTTTCATTTCTGCAAGTGAGATATTTTCACCTTGTTCTTGCATGGCTTCATCTGCCATTTCTGCCAATACCATATCTTCAGCTTTTTCTAATTTTTCCAGAGTTCTTAAGTCTTCTATACTTATGATAGCTGCTATATTTTTGCCTTTTTTGGCGATAATTGTTCTTTCGTTGATGTTAAATGCACGATTGACTATATTGGATAAGTTGTTTCGTACTTGGGTAATAGAATTTATCATAGTAATTTGCCTTTGAAATGTATAATAATTATAGCATTGAATGTCAGGATCAGGATTTTCAGGATAAAAGCACAATCGGTTTCTAGGTTTTAATCCTGTAAATTCTTAAATCCTGCAAATCCTGATTCTGACAGTTTTGAACAAGATTACACGGATTAATTGATAAAATATCTGAATCATGATTCACAAGATTTAAGGATTAACAGGATAAAAGCAAAATATGGTTTATGGATTTAATCCTGAAAATCTTTTAATCCTGTGAATCCTGATTCAGACAATTTATCCTTTAATCATGTTCAAAATCTTTTAATCTTGAAGCTGGCATTGTTTTCCCATGTTTAATATTGTTTGTCTCCATTCTTCCGATGGTGCGAGTGATAAGGCTTCTTTGAATAGGGGACAAGGATTTTCTTTTGCTGAGATTGCGGTAAGTACAAGAGCTACAAATAGTTTAGTTGCATATAATTTCGGATGTTTTTTATACCAATGTCTGTAAATTGATATTGACTCGTTATAATATTTTTGGGACTTTTCTTGATTATCTTGTTCAGAATAGAATAAACCTAATTTGCCTAATGTATCTGCCACATCAAGTTCGTAAGCCATTGGATTAACTTCCGCAAATTTCCGATAAAATTCTAAAGCTTCCAAATAATATTTTTCTGCCAAGTCATAGCGGTTGGTTTTATTATATAGATTTGCCAAATTATTCAGAGTCAAAACCACATCAGGTTCGTAAGCTTTGGGATTTGCTTTGGCTAGTTTTCTTAGAATATCTAAAGCTTCCAAAAAATATTTTTCTGCCAATTCATAGTAGTTGGTATTTTCATATAAAATTGCCAGATTATTCAGAGTTGTTGCAAGTTCAAATTTATCTCCTGATTCTCTATCAATCTGTAAAATATCCTCATAAATTGGAATTGCTTGCTTAAATTGTTGCTGTTTTTGTAATAACAAAGCATAAGCAAAAGCATATTCCCGATTTTCCGACCGATAGTTATAAGCCTTCTTTAAATACGGCAAAGCTTCCACTGGTTTATATTGCAAACTCAATGCTTGGCCTTTAATAAAATTTGCACTAGCCGCTTGCGTAACCTTATTCTCCAAATGCTTATCCAACAACTCCCCAGCCAAACGCTCCGCCTCCGCAAAATCACCCTTCCGCAAAGCCACCAACGCCAGTTCCACAAACCCCTGAATTGCCGTATCATCAACATTAGCCAGCTTAAACCGCTCAACCTCCTGCTCCAAAGAACGGTATTTTTTTGCTGATTCCTCTAACTCCTTATTCTTTTCCTCTATAGTCAAATCCATCTTATCCAAATCGTCCAATAAACGATTAACAACACGCTGCGGAACTCCAGTAATATGCACATCACCACCCACCTGCTTAATGATCGGACTATAATCACCAGTAGTAGTATCCGCATAAACTCCAACCGAAAGCAAAAAAATCAATAAATATTTCATAAAATTATCTCCTCTTTAGACCTGACAGGTTTTCAAAACCTGTCAGGTCTGCTGCTAAAATTTTATTTCTCTTTATCAACCGCCAAACCAAAAGTAACATTTCCTTCAATCTTATCAATAATTGGACTATACTTGCCAGTAGTTTTCTTATCAACCTTACCAATATAATTTTGAAATACTGGATTCTGCGGATTCTCCGGGTCTAACTGCAAAGCCTCCTGAAATTGCAACATTCCAGCCTTCGGATCATCCAAATAAGCCAAAGTCCCAGCATACCTTGCTCCATTAGACGCTTTCACATTATCCGCAACCTTAGTCCACTTACCAAAATAAGCCCTAGCCTTCCCAGTATTCCCAACCTGCAACTGTCGCAAAGCATCACCAGCCTCCAAATTATTCTTAGACTGCAATAAAACATTCACAATTTCCAATAACTGTTTATTTAACTCTTCTTGTGATAATAATCGATCATCTTTCTGTGATAACTGTTTTTCATGCTGAATCATAATCTTTTCTACAACTTCAGTTGGTACTACTGGCTCATCACCAATAAGAATCGGAATAATTCCAATAATCCCCGCAACAGCCCCTACAATACCTATCACACCAACAAAAAAATTACCAGTTTTACTACTAAAATACTCTTTAAACCGATTTAATATATTTGACATAATTTACCCCTGATTAGGTTATTAAAAAAATCTTACTATTAAGATTCACTTAAGATTCATTTGTTATTATAGCACCATACTTATCTTAAGGATTAACCATGCAAATTAAACTAACTATAATTTTACTATTACTATCAACCACATTACATGCTACACCAGTTGATGACTTATTGGCAGAATACCGTGCAGAAGGAATAGAAACTTTCAGTGCAGAAGCTGGAAAAGTTCTATGGTCACAAGAATTTATTGACACTAAAACTGGTAAAATACGTCAATGTACAACTTGCCATACGAATGACTTACGCAATGAAGGAAAACACACTAGAACTGGTAAAATTATCAAACCAATGGCTCAAAGTGCTAATTCAGAACGTTTGACTAATGTGAAAAAAATCCGTAAATGGTTCAAGCGTAATTGCAAATGGACTGTAGGACGGGAATGTACTGCTCAAGAAAAGGGCGATGTATTACTTTTTATCCAAAATTTTAACGGAGAATAACATATGAAACTAATATTCGTATTATTGATGCTATCTAGCTATGCTGTGTTGGCCGACGACGATTCTAGTAGTCATAGTTTCAAGGTTAATGCAGATGATGATATAAGCAACCCTAAAACTCCCGGAGTTGTTCCAGTTAATAATCCACTTTATGCAGAAGAATGTGGAGCTTGTCATTTTGCCTATCAACCAGGATTATTACCAGCTCGTTCTTGGCAAAAATTGATGTTAGATTTAGAAAACCATTTTGGTGAAAATGCAGAATTAGAAGCTGAAGAACAGAACGCTTTGACAGCTTACATGACTAAAAATGCTGCTGAATTTTCCAAATATAAACGTTCAGTAAAAATCATGAATTCTTTGGCAAAAAATAAAACTCCATTGCGTATTATAGAAACACCTTACATGGTTAAAAAGCATGATGAATTGACACCAAAAATGGTGGTTGGAAATCCAGAAGTGAAATCTCTAAGTTATTGTAATAAATGCCATACTAAGGCTATAACTGGTAGCTATTCGGAAAAGGATATTGTGATTCCCGGTTATGGTAATTGGGAAGATTAGTATTGTTTAATTTCAAATCATTCTATACAGTTATGTAGGATGTAATGAGTTTACGAATTATATCTTTCAAGTCGCATTAACACGATTGATGCAATTCACTTCGTTCATTGCATCCTACATATTTTACCTATGCGGCAAGCACTTTATGCAATCTATCCATAGATTTTTCTAAATTTTCCATGCTAGTTGCAAAAGAAATTCGTACATAACCTTCGGCTCCGAAAGCTGAACCTGGAACTAATGCAACTCCTGCTTTTTCAATCAATAATTCACTGAATTCAATATCATTTTTAATTCCCATCCGATCCATTACTGCTTGCATACTAGGGAAGATATAAAAAGTACCATGCGAAGGTTTACATTTTACTCCATCAATTTTTAGCAATGAATCCAACACAAAATCATGGCGTTGTTTAAAAGTTTTAACCATGTCTGAAACAAATGTTTGGTCGCCAGTTAAAGCTGCTAAGGAAGCATGTTGGGAAATAGATGTTGGATTAGATGTACTTTGAGACTGAATGGTTTTCATTTTTTGAATTAACTTTTCAGGCCCAGCAGCATAACCAATTCTCCAACCAGTCATCGAATAAGCTTTAGAAACTCCATTTAAAACCATGGTTTGGTCATATAAGCCTGGACACATATTTAAAATATTTTTGAATGGAGTACCTTCCCATAAAATATGTTCGTACATATCATCAGTTGCTATAATAATTTGGGGATTCTTTAATAATACAGCACCCAAACCAGCTAATTCATCCGGAGTATAATGTACACCAGTCGGATTAGATGGGCTATTGATTACGAATAATCTAGTTTTATCAGTGATAGCAGCTTCTAACTGAGCTGGAGTTATTTTAAAGTTCTCCTCGATTCCAGCATGAACAATCACTGGTTTACCACCAGCTAACATAGCCATATCAGGATAAGAAACCCAATAAGGTGCTGGAATGATAACTTCGTCACCAGGGTTTAATAATGCTTGAGCTAAATTATAGAAACTTTGTTTCCCACCACATGATACCAGTACCTGTTTTAAATTATAGGCAAGCTGATTATCTTTGGCAAATTTATCAATAATTGATTGTTTTAATGTAACAATTCCGTCAACTGGAGTATATTTAGTGAAGCCTTTATTAATAGCTTCTATACCAGCATCTTTAATATGTTGTGGAGTATCAAAATCAGGTTCTCCAGCACCTAAACCGATTATGTCATGTCCAGCAGCTCGCATTTCAGCGGCTCTAACTGTCACAGCTAAAGTAGGAGAGGGTTTAATCGCTTGAACACGTTTGGCAATCTGTAAAGTCACAATTATAATTTCCTAAAATTTTGGTGATTGAACTTTCGTTCTCAATGGAATAAAATATTAATATTAGAATTAATATTAACTTATTTGAATATTAAGTCAAATTATGAAGTGAAATTCATTGGATATCTTTCCTAAATATAGACAAAAGAAACAAGTAAGATATATTTTACACACTAAAATTATAGTTAAAAACTAATTAGATAAATAATTTATCCTGAATTTTATAATTATAATTTAAGAGTAATAAAATTCATGCTATAGTATAAATATTCCCAACCTGTTATAAAATAATAGTTGGAATAAATAATTATCTGTATTATAAATTTAATATTTTAAAGGTAAAATACCATGACACAATTAATTATCGGTATAGCTGTCTTAGTTTTAATAATTTTTTTATATTCATTTACTGTTTTACGTGAATACGAAAGAGCAGTAGTGTTTTTCCTTGGTCGTTATCGCAAAATTAAAGGCCCTGGTGTAACATTAATCATTCCATTTTTTGAAACTATGATTAAAATGGATACTCGTACTGTAGTTATGGATGTCCCATCTCAAGATGTAATTTCAAGAGATAATGTATCAATTAAAGTTAATGCTGTAGTTTATTTTAGAGTTATTCATCCAGATAAAGCGATTATCCAAGTAGTAGATTATCAACAAGCAACTAGTCAATTAGCCCAAACTACATTGCGTTCTGTTTTGGGTCACCATGAGTTGGATGAAATACTTACTGAACGTGATAAGCTCAACAATGGTATCCAAGAAATTTTGGATGAACAGACTGATGCTTGGGGAATTAAGGTTTCTAATGTAGAAATCAAACATGTAGATTTAAATGATAATATGGTTCGTGCTATTGCTCGGCAAGCTGAGGCAGAACGAGAAAGACGAGCTAAAGTTATTCATGCTGATGGTGAATTGCAAGCTTCTGGAAAATTACGAGAAGCTGCTGAAATAATGTCTAGTCAGCCACAAGCGTTGCAGTTACGTTATTTGCAAACTATGAATGACATTGCTTCAGAAAGTAAAACTAATACTATCATGTTCCCAATGCCGATTGATTTAGTAAGTTCATTACAAAGTTTACTCAAAAAATAACTTTAAACACTATGGGCTAAAAATCCATTTAATAACTGAAGTTACGCAGGCTAAATAAGGATATATGTAGGATGCAATGAACGAAGGGAATTGCATCAATAATGCGACTCGAAAGATGTAATTCGTAAACTCATTACATCCTACATAAAGTTAGTAATTAAC
>DAOUSL010000228.1 GCA_030627235.1 Thioploca sp. | reverse complement strand
TTTTTCACTGCTGTTTCACCATACTGTTCTTCTATATAATTTCTACCTTGTTGCGATAATTTATTCCACAATTCAGAATCGTTATATAAATGTGATACTACTTCAGCAAAACTATCAATTTCATCAGCGATCAATGCCGTTCCACCATTTTTAAGTCCCATACCTTCGGCACCTATTGTAGTACTTACCACTGGTAATCCCAAAGATAAAGCTTGACCAAGCTTGGATAAATCGGCTTTGTGGGAAGATCAGGCGTTTGCGGTACGAGCGAAAAATTATAGTATAATACGAGCATAAACAGGAGTCAAAATTATGAAATTAATATTTTTTATATTGTTGTTGAATATGTCGGTGGTGGTTGCGGAGCAGAGGTTGGCTTTGGTGATTGGCAATAGTGATTATCCCGATGGAGCGTATTTGGAGAATCCTAAGAATGATGCGGCTGATATGGCTAAGGTGTTGCGGAAATATGGTTTTACCGTGATTCATGAGCAGGATTTGAGTCAGGAGCAGATGGATAAGGCTATTATTAATTTTGGTCGGACTTTGAGTAAAAATGGGATTGGGTTGTTTTATTTTGCTGGGCATGGGATTCAGATTGACCAACGGAATTATTTGGTGCCGATTGGTAACAGAATTTCGGGTGCTAAAATGGTGAAGTATCGGGCGATTGATGCTCAGTGGGTAGTTGATGTTATGGGTGATGCTGGCAGTCGAATTAGTATTGTGATTTTGGATGCGTGTCGGAATAATCCGTTTCGCAGTTATTTTCGGTCGGTGGATGGGTTGGCAGCGATGCACGCTCCTAAAGGTACTATTATTAGTTATGCAACGGCTTTGGGTAAGAAATCGTCTGATGGAGTGGGGCGGAATGGTTTGTATACGAAGAATTTGTTGGATAAAATTAGGTTGCCGGGTTTGACGGTGGAGGAGGTGTTTAAGCAGACAGCTACTGCGGTTGATTTGGCGAGTGATGGACGGCAAGTGCCTTGGCGGGCTAGTTCTTTGGTTGGAAAGGATTTTTGTTTTGGGATTTGTGGAGCAAGGAAGAAAGATAATGAAATAAGTGACTTGTTGGCTACTTGTGAATCGTATATGAATCAATATTGGTTTACGTCAAGTCCGACTGGGACAACGGCTTTGAATTGTTATCAGCAAGTGTTGAAGAAACAAGCTAATAATCAATCGGCATTTCAGGGTTTGAAGAAGATAGAAACTTATTACAGTGATAAAGTGGCAAGGTTTTTACAGCAGGGACGGAAACAACAAGCGAGAACTTACTTGGCTCGTTTACGTTTGGTTGCACCTGAGTTACCAAAGATTGCGGAATTTGAGAGTAAATTGCAAACTGTTGTACCTCCACCGCCAATTAAGGTATCGGAACCGGTGGTTAAATCGAGCCAATTTAAACCCGGCCAAACTTTTCAAGACCGTTTAAAGGATGGTGGTTTGGGGCCAAAGATGGTGGTTATTCCGCAAGGTAGGTTTAAGATGGGTGATATTCAAGGTTATGATAGAGAAAAACCAGTACATTGGGTTAATATTAATTATCAATTTTCTATGGGGAAATATGAGGTAACTTTTGCTGAATATGATAAATTTGCTGGTGCTACTGGTAGAGAAAAGCCAAGTGATAGAGGTTGGGGACGTGGAAATCGACCAGTAATTAATGTTTCTTGGGACGATGCGGTAGCTTATACAGAGTGGCTTAGTCAACAAACTGGCAAAGAATATCGTTTACCTTCTGAATCTGAATGGGAATATGCGGCTCGGGCTGGAACTGAGACTAAATATTGGTGGGGCAATTATATTGGGAAGAATAAGGCTAATTGTTATGAATGTGGCAGTCAATGGGATAATAAACAAACTGCTCCAGTAGGTTCTTTTGAAGCTAATCAATTTGGTTTGTATGATACAGTTGGTAATGTTTGGGAATGGTGTGCTGACAATTGGCATGGTAATTATGAAAATGCTCCAACTGATGGTAGTGTGTGGAGAAATTCTAATGAAAACAGGGTGCTGCGTGGTGGTTCGTGGCTCAGCGACCCTTCCGCTACTCGTGCCGCTGACCGTTATAGGGACTACTTCCCTTTCAACTATATTGGGTTTCGTGTTGTTAGTGTTGCTGCGCGGACTTTTTAACTCTTTTCCTTTTTTCCCTTTTTTACTTTTTTGTTTTTCTACACTGTTTTTTGGTTTGGAACAAGCTCGTAGGGTGGATAGTAAATCCACCACAGCCAACTCAAGTTATTATTCAATATATAGCAATTCTTAATTATGAATGCTTAACTCTTAACGAAATTTTATATAAATATCAACTAAGAAGTATCAAGCATCAATAGCAAGTTTTAAGGATTGGTGTAAGAGAAATTGTCATTTGCCAAAGGAAAACATATGATTGAACATGGCATAACAAAGATAGGTGGAGCTAAGCTACTCGGGACAATTATTTCGCCCTGCCTTGCTATTTTAGTGTCAGGGGGAGTAATAGCATAGAAATTGTGGGAAAATAAACGAGAAATCCGCGAAATACGGACAGAAGTGGCAAAAAATACAGAAGCTCTGAACAACCTTAGTGCTAATTTTGAAGTTTTAAGTGCTCAACAGCCTGAACGATTACCTCAGATAACGCAACAAGAATCGGAAGTTCCTCAAAAAGTTAAACCGAGTACATCCGCAAGAAATATAATTAGTAAAACTTCTAAATACTCAACCGAGCCATCCTCGAAATTAGACATTTTTAAACGAATTATCGAAGATAATATTGAATTGAGAAAGGCAATTGTTTAAGCTTAATCTGTATTTGACTTAACTATTTAGGAATAAAAATAATGTCTGAAATTTTTCATATTGGAATTGATTTGGGAATCAGCCAAACTTCCATTGCAACTTCAACTTGTGTTGGTTATTAAAGAACGATTGCCAAGTCCAGAAGATAGGGCGATTTCTCATGGTAATTTGTCTAATTATTTACATAGAGTTGGAAAGATTGAGGAAGGAGCTAGGCATATACTTGCTTGTGTAGTTTATCTCATAGTTACAGGTAATCGACTTGAATTTAATTTACGCAACCTTGCTAATCGTATGCGACAAGCCAAAGAAAAAGACATAACTTACCAATTACCTAAACTTAACGAACTATTACAATTATCTGAATTTAGTAGTTTAAAGCGATGGCTGGGAGAACGGTAAATTATTCTAGTTCCCAACCACTTGGTTCAATTAATACCCTAAAGCTACTCCAAAACGTCTAGGATCACTAGCTCCATAATAAAGCCCATTTTTAATTAAAATACTAGAAGCATCTCCCATTGTATTTTTTACTACAACCTTATGACCCATACTAGTTAATAATTTAATCGTATCAAGATTTAAACCTTTTTCAATTCTAATTTGATCTGGCAACCACTGATGATGAATCCGAACTGCATTGACAGCCTCTTGAATATTCATATCATGATCAATCACATTTAAAATAACTTGCAACGTAGTAGTAATAATTTTAGAACCACCCGGACTACCTGTTATAAGGAAAGGTTTGCCATTTTTTAACACAATGGTTGGTGACATTGAACTTAACATCCGTTTATTCGGCTCAATGGCATTTGCTATCCCACCAATCAATCCATAAGCATTAGGTTGACCAGGTTTAGAACTAAAATCATCCATCGTATTATTGATTAACATGCCAGTTCCCTTGATTACTATCCCAGCCCCATAACTAAAATTAAGAGAATAAGTATTAGAAACAGCATTACCTTCCTTATCCATGATTGAATAATGAGTAGTCTCATTACTTTCATAACTAGTTGGTTTACCTGCATAAATATCTTTACTTGCAGTAGCTTTTAATTTATTTATCTGTTGGATCAAACTTGCGGCATAAAGTTTAGAAGTTAAACCTTTTACTGGCACAGTTACAAAATCCGTATCACCTAAATATTTAGCTCGATCTGCATAAGCTAATTTCATTGCCTCAACCATAAGATGAATAGTCGCAGCAGTATTATGTCCAGCCAGCTTATAATTTTCTAAAATATTTAATATTTGGACTATATGAGTACCACCAGAACTTGGGGGTGACATGGAATAAATATCATGACCACGATAAGTACCAAATATTGGCTCTCTTAATTTAGGTTGATAATTGGCCAAATCAGCAGTAGTTATCAAACCACCATGTTGTCGCATGTCATTAGCAATTAATTCAGCAATTTTACCAGTATAAAAACCTTTAATACCTTGACTGGCAATCAATTTTAAAGTATTCGCCAAATCTTGTTGAATAAAAATATCACCGACTTCATAAAAACTACCATCTGGTTTAAAAAAGATTGCTGTAGTAGTTGGATGTTGTTGGAAATTTTTGGCTCGATGTTTAATACTATTGCTAAAAGTATGATTTACGATAAAACCTTCTTCGGCTAATTTGATTGCTGGAGCTAATGCCTCTGCTAATGATAATGTACCATATTTTTCTAATGCCATTGCCATCCCAGCTACAGTACCTGGAACTCCAGCAGAAAGATAACTAAATTGACTTTTTTGATAATCAATTTCACTAGTTTTATTTAAAAACATATCTTTTGTCGCTTGAGCTGGAGCTTTTTCTCGATAATCAATCGCAATAACTTTATTATTTTTAGCAGAATAGAGCAACATAAAACCACCACCGCCAATATTACCAGCCTGAGGAAAAGTTACGCTCATTACAAAACCAATCGTAACAGCAGTATCAACTGCATTACCACCATTTTTTAATACTTGTATTCCAATTTCTGTAGCTATTTGCTCACTGGTTACCACCATGCCATTTTTAGCCTGAACTGGTGTAAAAATATCTTCTGGCATAATGATATTTAAAGCTTGAACCATATTACTACAAAAGATTGTAATACAAAATACTGATAATAAATATTTCATTATTTTTACTCATTAAGTTTTAATATGTAATTATATTCTTAGTTTATAATTTCTGTCAAATTATCTGAATAAGGATGGTGGAAATTATTATAAATATATTGCATATTCACAGTTTATTATTAGACATCTTTCCTAAATAAGGATAAATGTAGGATGCAATGAACAAAGTGAATTGCATCAAGATGTAATTCGTAAACTTATTACATCCTACA
>DAOUSL010000072.1 GCA_030627235.1 Thioploca sp. | reverse complement strand
TATCAAGTTTTCTTGTAGAGACAAGGCATGCCTTGTCTCTACATCAAGTGGTTTATTCTTGTTTGATGCCAAATTCCTGTTAAAAACTTGATAGTCAAATTATACTATAATTTTATCATGTAGGTCTGATTAGAAGCTGTCGTAATCGGACAAATTAAAATTTGGACTCCTAAAGGACACTAAAATGAAAAACTTCTTTCTACTCATAATTAGCGGCACTATCATATCCATAATAGCATTATTCATTGAATACCAATTTTTCAATTCCGATGTATTGGCTAACCAACGTGATTTAGGCGGCATTGCTTCCGACCAAATTCAAGAACCAAAACCAATTCAAAAAACCATAAAACCAGTAATATCAACGAAATCACCAATTAGCGTTAAAATTCAATATCTTTATCGACATAAAAATGGCAAGGAATTTAAAACTCTAACCAACAAATCTGTGTTACATTCTGGAGATTTCTATAAAATAGTATTCACTCCCACTAAAACCAGCTATCTTTACATATTTCAAAAAGGTTCTTCTGGCAATATTGACCGCCTATTTCCAATGTACAGTTACAAAGGTGTAGTCGTCAATAATCATAATCCCACTGAAGCCAAAGCATACTATATTCCAGCAGCAGACCAATCCTTTTTCCTAGACGAGCAAATTGGTACAGAATCACTCTATATAATTGTAACTAATAAAAAAGATGAAGCCTTAGAATCTCAATATCAACAAGTATTAACAGCTAAACAACAACCAAAAAAGTTTCAAGTTGCTCAAAGAGCTTTAGAACAAACAATAGCAATGCGAGATGTTGGTGGAATTGCAGATGATTTAACTGATACAAAAGTTAATTGGACCGAAGCTGGACAACAATTTTCTGCTATCTTAGCTCGGTTAAATAGTTGTGATGGTTGCGTAAGTACGATAAAATTTCAACATAAATAGGAGTGCAAAATTTATTTAATAGACCTGACAGGTTTTGAAAACCTGTCAGGTCTGGTTCAAATTAAAGTATATATAATTATGCCTAAATTACTATTCAGCATTATTTTACTTGGTTTTTGTACCATAGTTTTAGCAGATAAACCATTGATTATAGATGAAAATACTGAGATAAAATATATAATTCAAAACTTGCAAAATCAACCTAAAATGCGAGATTATCGTGATTTAGGTGGAATTGCAGAAGACGAACCGCCTAAATTGGCTGCCTTGATTAATTTTAAAATAAATTCGGCTGTTATTTTGGAAAAATCTAAACCATTATTAAACAAATTTGATCAAGCTTTACAAAGTGATGAATTAGCTCATTCAGTGTTGATTATTGCAGGTCATACTGACAGCACTGGTAGCAATATTTATAATTTATCTTTGTCTTATAAACGAGCCGAAGCAGTCAAAAACTATTTATTACAACAATATAAATTAACTGAACAACGTTTAGTAATAAAAGCATATGGAGAAGATCAACCAATTGATACCAATGCAACAGTACAAGGACGCACCTTAAATCGTCGAGTTGAATTTATTCGTATAGATTAAGGCTTATTATAATAGACATCTTTCCTAAATACCGAAAGATAGCTATGTATGATTGTATTACTAGACTTTATGTAGGATGTAATGAGTTTACGAATTACATCTTGATGCAATTCCCTTCGTTCATTGCATCCTACATATAACCTTATTTAGGAATTATGTCTACTTAATATTTTTAATCAAACATTTCATGGGTAATATTATCATATAAACTATGAGCATAAGCAACTTCACTTTTGCGATAATCAGCTGAGGCTTTTATAGGAGAAGAACCACTCGCACCTTGTGATACTAATATTTTACCATTTTCCACTCGATATACCCCAGCCACAGAAATTCCAAATTCATCTCCAACTATACTGTAACAAGTATTTACCAAAGAAGGATTTACCATTTCAACTCCACGTAAAGAAGCAGTAACGGCTTGAGCGCAAACTTTGGCTTGTGAATTAGCAGAATAGGCAGATTTTGGCATAACTCCAGCAATACAAGCATCACCTATCACATAAATATCTGCTTGAAGACTAGATTCAAAAGTTCTTTGATCAACTGGACACCAGCCACTAGCATCAGTTAAACCATTATCAATAGCAATCTTACCAGCTTGTTGGGGCGGAATGATATTAATTACAGCCGCTGTATGTTTGTCTTCTGAAGTATAAATTATCATTTCTTTAGCATCAACCGCTGTTAGCTTGCCTCCTCTATCCGGTGGAATCCATTCTAACAAACTATTATCAGTTCCATAATTATAGAGCTGTTCCCAACCTTGAGTAAATAAATTTTGTTTCGCAAAGCTTTGATTGGAATCTAAAATTATCACTTTGGAGTTTGGTTTATTACGTTTAAAATACTGGGCAATTAAGCTAGCACGTTCATAAGGCCCAGGTGGACAACGAAATGGTTTGGGTGGAACTGTAATAATAATATTTTCACCATTCTTCATAGCTTGTAGCTGTTTTTTTAATATTGTGGTTTGAGAGCCAGCTTTCCAAGCATGAGGAATTTTATCCACCATAGTTTCATCATAACCATCAATAGCATCCCAATTAAAGCTGATACCAGGAGATACTATCAAACGATCATAACTTAACGTTTCACCATTTTGTAACTTAACTTGTTTTAAATCTGCTTCAATATTAGTAGCTTGTGAATAAACAACATTAATACCATATTTGGCTAAACTAGCATAATCATATTTGATTGATTCAATAGCTCTAGTTCCACCTATAACTTCATTACTCATAAAACAAGTATAGTAATGTTGGTTTTGTTCAACTATAGTTACATCAATATTAGATCCAGCTTTACGGATATATTTTGCAGCGATAACGCCACCAGCTCCACCACCTATAATCACAACTTTTTGCTTAATTCTAGAATTAAAAGCATAAAAACCTGCAACACCAGCAGCAGTTGTAGCAGTTACGGCTAAAAATGTTCTACGAGTAAAATTTGCCACTATTTTCCACCTAGGCTAGCATAATAATGAAGAAGATTTTCAAGACTATCTTGACTGTTATTATCAATAAAATGTTTTAACGCATTTTTCATCAAAGGAGAAATAGTAGGGTCAGAATTATTAATAAATTCAGTTAAGCGATGTCGTAAATAGGGCATTTGTTGGCCAGCTAAATTATTGGACAATAGTTCAGTTGTCTTACCTTCAATTTTATGACAACCATTACAGTATGAATTATGTAGCTCTCTACCTTTTATAGCTCTTTCAACATCGAAATCTTGATGATGAAGAATAGCTTGTTGCTGGCTGAAAAATTGAGCCATAATTCTAATTTCGCTATCAGTATAACCTTTTGCGACTATTCTCATAACTGTACTAGGTCGTTCACCAGAACGCATATCCCGCATAGCTTTCACAAATAATTCTTCCCGCATATTAGCAATATTTGGAGTTGCTGACCCAACACTAGAACCATCAGTTCCGTGACATGCAATACAGGTATCAACCAACATATGAATCTGTGGATCAGCAGCATTTATTGGCAAATTAAACAGTAAACCAATTATTAAAATAAAATATTTAAATTTTTGATGTAACATTTGTTCCTAAGTTTTAAATAAAATTTTCCAGATTATAGCAAAGTATATTATATATTTATTCTTTGTACAGGATATTAATCAATTTAATTTAACTGTAATATAAAATAGCTGATTGATATATTTTGAAGTTAATTAATGACTTCCATAACTATTATTTGTACAAAAATATATTTATAAAACTAAAACTTTTATCAAATCAATGTAAGGTGTATAATCTATAAAATCAAATACAAATTAATTCTGCTTAATAATTATTTACTGAGAGTTACGCAAAGAAATTTTATAAATTCTCAGGCTTAATTCCGTGATACAATATTAAGGATAATTTTTGCTTTAATATCTTCCGCATAAATTTATTTATAATAAATTATTTGTTTAACAATTAAGAAAAAATTTAGGCAAAATTTTATGATTAAAAGTAAATTTCTAATACTTCTTATTAGTATTTTTGTTATATCTTGCACAACACTACCAGTTCAATCACCAAATGAACCTATAGGAGTGCATCCAGTTGAAATTAATCCACATCGAATTGGAACTGATAAAATATTAAGTCCAATCCAAGCTCCACCAGTAAGAACACCAATAGTTCAAAAGTCACCATTTCCAGCAGCCCAATTACCAGTTCCTTTGTTATCATTACGCAATATTCCAGCAGTTCCTGGTGGCATAGCTTGGGTATCTTTACGCAGTTTGAGTAATTCACCACCAATAATTAAATATCAAAATAACCGAGTGGTAGTTTTACGTCATGAACAACAATGGATAGCGTTAGTAGGTATTCCATTAAATACTAAACTTGGCCAACATACAGTTATAGATCAAGAAACTAATCAAAAATACTCATTTAAAGTAATTAAGAAACAATATAGGGTACAAAAAATTAAAATTAAAAATAAACGTAAAGTAAACCCTACTCCAGATGATTTGCAAAGAATTAGACGTGAAAAACAATTAATTAAAGAATCTTTAGCAACTACGTGGCGAGCAACAACGACATCACCATTACCATTAATGCGCCCAATTCGTGGGCGTATTAGTAGTTCTTTCGGTCGACAACGTTATTTTAATGGCCAACGTCGTAGCTCTCATACTGGTTTAGATATCGCTGCTCCGTTGGGAACTCCGATTGGAGCTGCTACTACTGGAAAAGTAATAAGAACTGGCAACTATTTTTTTACTGGTAAAACTGTAATAATTGATCATGGACAAGGAGTAATAACTTTATACGGACATTTGAATACAATTAAAGTTATTTCAGGACAAATAGTTAAAATTGGAGAAGTTATTGGTACAGTTGGAAAAACTGGCCGTGCAACTGGTCCACATTTACATTGGAGTGTTAGCTTGAATCAAAATATGATTGACCCAACACTAATAATGAAGTAATCTATATACTAATTTTTAATCGTGGTCAACATATTTTAATCTTAATAGATATTTGCATGTTTTCACAATTAGTTGGCGACGATTTATACTTGCATGAATCATTATGATTTACGCATTAATTTTTCTCCCAACTAAGGATTTTTTGTGTCTTTTAAAAGTTTTGATTTACATCCTACCATTCTTAAAGCCGTAGAAAAATGTGGCTATACTAATCCTACTCCAATTCAAGCAGAAGCAATTCCTAAAGTCATAGCAGGTAATGATATAATTGCTTCAGCTAATACTGGAACTGGTAAAACAGCTGCTTTTGTATTACCAGTTTTACAACGTTTAACAGCAGAAAGTCATCATAAAAAACAACGTGGTCAACCATCAGTATTAATATTAACTCCAACTAGAGAATTAGCTAATCAAGTTACTCAAGCTATCCGTGATTATGGTAAAAATCTCCGAGTTTTTAGTGTTAGTTTAGTAGGTGGTATGCCATATGGTCCTCAACTAAAAAGTTTATCCAAACCACTTGATATAGTGGTGGCTACTCCAGGTCGTTTAATTGACCATATTGAAAATCGCAATATTGATTTATCTGGGATAAATATGTTGATCCTCGATGAAGCTGACCGTATGTTAGATATGGGATTTGTTGATGAAGTAAATAAAATAGCTAATTTCACTCCTGAAAATCGTCAAACTTTAATGTTTACGGCCACTTGGGATGATAGAATGGCTAATTTGGCACGTAATCTTTTGAACGATCCAAAAAGGATTGCAATGGATGAAAAGCGAACCCAAGAAAATATTGAACAACGTTTGCATATTGCTGATGATGTTGGACATAAAAATCGATTATTAAAACATTTATTGGATGATGATGCTTTAACCCAAGCTATTATTTTCTCAGCTACTAAATTAGGGGCCGATATACTAGCTAGAGATTTAAAAGCTTTAGGATATTCTGCCGCAGCATTACATGGTGATATGAAACAAGCAGCTCGGAATCGAACTTTACAAAATATGCGTAGAGGTAAATTGCGTTTATTGGTTGCTACTGATGTTGCTGCTCGAGGAATTGATATGACTAGTGTTAGTCATGTGATAAACTTTGATATACCAAGATTTGCTGAGGATTATGTGCATCGGATTGGTCGTACAGGGAGAGCAGGGGCTAATGGTACTGCGATTTCTTTTGCATTGCCAGATGATCTATTGCATTTAGAACGGATAGAACGTTATACTGGCCAAGAAGTTCCACGCTTAACTATCCCTGGTTTAGAACCTACTAAAACATTAGGACGTAAAAAGAAAAAACGTAAACCTAATGGTAGGGGATATTCAGCAGCTGGTAGAAAAAGCGGTTATAGTAATCCTAAGCGCAAACCTACTACTGGTCGTCACCTGACTCAACCACCACCAAACCGTCGCAAACAAAGAGGAACAGCAACTAAAAAAGCTGCCGCATAAAATTTAAGGATTTAGAAATATGGACGCTGTTATTACTTTTGATGAAGGCATGCAGGTTAATGCAAAATTCAAAAATTTTATTGTAAATACGGATCAATCTAAAGCAGCTGGTGGGAAAGAGGCTTTTCCAGATCCTTTTTCTTATTTCTTGAGTAGTTTAGGTACTTGTGCCGGTTTTTTTATTTTACGTTTCTGTCAATCGCGCAATATTTCTACTGAAGGAATCAAACTGTACCAGTCTAATGATTGGAATGCTGGACGAGTCGAAAATATACATATTGAAATTGAATTACCTTCTTCTTTTCCAGAAAAATATGCTAAAGCTTTGATTCGATCTACGAATGAGTGTACTGTAAAAAAGACTCTGATGAATCCACCTCAGATTGAAGTAACAATTAAATAGATAATCGGAAAAATTATCACATAAGCTTATAAATCAGAACAATGCCTATTGAGTTTCAGTAGGTATTGTTTTATTACTATTTTTTAATAAGGGAATAGATGAGTGATTCAACGTAATATAGTGAAAGCAAAAACCTTTATCAATGATTCTGTTTCTAAGGTGCGTGGAACTAATATGTCATCATCAGATCGTAATAAATCTTTACCTAGATGGATGGTATTTGCTAAAGAAGTTTTACGTAATCCTAAGGTAATGGGAGCGGCTTGTGAAAGTTCACCAAAACTTGCCAAAGCTATAGCAGAGTTCATTCCAGTAGATAAGCCTGGTTGTATAGTAGAGTTAGGAACTGGGACCGGAATAGTTACAGAGGCATTGTTACAACGTTGTATTGATCCAAAAAGTTTAATATCAGTAGAATTATCTTCTGTTTTTGCCGATTTTTTAAAACATAAATTTCCTCAGGTTCGAACTATTAATGGTGATGCTTTACATTTAAAAGATTTGCTAGGAGAAGATAGTAGTAAAGTCCACACTATAATTTCTGGTTTACCATTTCGTACTTTACCGCATATGCAAGTTCATGGCATAGTTAAACAAATAGATGAAATAATATCAAATAATAATGCCATTTATATTCAATTTACTTATGATTTAAGAAATGCTTCATCCTCATTTTTACCACATCATTTTAAACGTATAGACCATAAGATTATTTGGAGAAATATTCCTCCAGCTCGAATAAATGTTTATCATTCTGAAAAATAAACAAAATATTTCGGAAATGGTTAAATTTCCGAGATATTTCAGTAATTATTTAGCCCGTGATAGATATTCACCATTACGAGTATCAACTTTGATTAAATCACCAATATTGATAAATAATGGTACTCGTATAACTGCACCAGTTTCTAAAGTAGCAGCCTTATTACCACCACCAGAAGTATCACCACGTAAACCAGGATCAGTATCTGATACTTTTAAACTTACAAAGTTAGGAGCTGTTATGGCTATAGGTTCATTATTCCATAATGTCACTGTACATTGCTCTTGACCTTTTAACCATTTTTTAGTATCACCAATTGCATTTAGATCAGCAGCATACTGCTCATAAGTATCTGCTACCATGAAATGATAAAATTCATCATCTTTATATAAATAGTCCATTTCTGTCTCCATGACATCGGCTCCTTCCAATGATTCTCCTGATTTAAAAGTTCGTTCTATTATTTTTCCAGTTTTGAGATTGCGTAATTTAACTCGATTAAAAGCTTGTCCTTTACCAGGTTTAACAAACTCATTTTCTATTATGTTACAAGGGTAATCGTCCAACATTAATTTAAGTCCAGATTTAAATTCACTAGTACTAAAATTGGCCATTAAAAAAACTCCTAATTAAAATATATGATAGATTGGCAATCTAATTTACGGCAAGCAATCCGTAATCCTGTGCATTTGTTAGAATTATTAGAATTATCTAATTTAGAATATTCTACTAACAATAGTTTTAATCTTTTGGTTCCTATGGGATATGTAAAACGAATGCGTAAAGGGGATCCAAATGATCCATTGTTGCGTCAAATATTACCATTACCAAAAGAAAATCAAAAATCTGTGCAATTTAATAATGATCCTGTTGGTGATCTTGCAGCTGAAAAAATTCCAGGGTTGTTACAAAAATATCACGGTCGAGTATTATTATTATTGACTACTGCTTGTGCTATCCATTGTCGTTATTGTTTTCGACAACACTCAAAATTTTCTAATTCGCAATATCAGTCTATACTTAATAATATAAAAACTGATTCATCTATTACTGAAGTTATTTTAAGTGGTGGCGATCCGTTAATTTTACCAGATAATTATTTGGCTAAATTGATAAACAGTATTGCTAATATTTCTCATGTTAAACGATTACGAATTCATACTCGTTTGCCTATTGTATTACCAGAAAGAGTAAATTCTGAATTATTAACTTGTTTAACAAATAGTCGTTTCCAACCAATTATAATTGTACATGTTAATCATGCTAATGAAATAGATGACAAGGTTAAACAAGCTTTACAAAGTTTAATTGCTGCTGGTATTACTGTATTGAACCAATCAGTTTTATTGTATGGCATTAATGATAACATAACCGCCTTGACTAATCTTAGTGAAACGTTGTTTAATTGTAGAGTATTGCCATACTATTTACATTTATTAGATCGAGTTCAAGGAGCATCTCATTTTGAAGTTGAAGAAAGTAAAGCAATACAATTATTGGAGCAAATGCGAATCCAGTTACCAGGTTATTTAGTGCCTAAAGTAGTACGTGAAGTAGCTGGTATGCCTTATAAGAAACCATTATGAATGTATACAACTCATATTTAAATAACCAATTATGGCTAAAAAAATACAAATTACTATAAATTCATACGATGAATTGGAAAATCCTGAAAATTATAAATTATTTGTTAGGTTGAATGAAGTAATAACTTCTAAGTTAGTTTGTGAGCATAAAACTTGCCTGAACTTGAGATTCATTAAATTAATGATAATTTTCATGATAGTAATTACTAATCTAGCTTGCAAACCTATTCAGAATTCAATAAATCAGCAATCTAACGAAATTGTAAAGCCAAAATATATTCAAAAAGCATTATTAAATGCAAAACAGATAGAAAAAAGAATTTGGATGAATGAAGGTTTAGGTGATTTAAATAATTTAATAGTTTGGAATAAAGGAGAAGATTTTGCATCATTAGGTATTGGACATTTCATTTGGTATCCTGCTGGCAAACCAAAGGTGTATACAGAAACTTTTCCTAAATTGATAACTTTTTTACAATCTGAAAATATTAACATTCCAATTTGGTTGCAAGCAGAATTAGGAGCACCTTGGCAATCACGTGCAGAATTTCAATTTGCTACCAATAGTTATAAAATGAAAGAATTACATTATTTACTTGCTAATACATTTCAACTGCAAATTCAGTTTATTATTCAGCGTTTAGAACATTCATTAGCAAAAATAGTACAAAATTTACCTACTCAAGCTAGGAAAAATTATATATCAAGCCAATTTAATCGGGTAGCAATTGAAAATAATGGTGTGTATGCACTAACTGATTATATAAATTTCAAAGGTGAAGGAATTAATCCAAATGAGCGTTATAAAGGGTATGGCTGGGGATTATTACAAGTTCTTGATAATATGAAAAATACTTCCAACACAATGGTAGAATTTGCATCAGCAGCTAATTTTGTACTTGAACGAAGAATCAAAAATTCCCCACCAGCAAAAAATGAGCATAGATGGCGGAATGGCTGGAAAAACCGGATTAATACTTACATAACATTTCCCAATTAAATAACTTATAGCAAAATAATTGATATTTTTTAAATTTAATCATAAAAAACGACTTAAACTAAAATGATTCAAGTAAAAGAAAAAACTTCTCGTATTATGATTGTAGATCGTTCTGAAGTAGCACGCTCTATAATTTCTCATATTCTACAAAAAGAAATGGATAATACTTATATTGTAACTTGTGGTAGCGCTGAAGAATCGCTGGAATATTTACATCGAGAAAAATTTGATTTAATTACTACTTCATTATTATTGCCTGGATTAGATGGATTAGATTTATGTTATGAAATCCGTAAGAGTGAAAAACAACATCTTACACCAGTAATAGTTGTATCTAGTGATGCTGATCGACGTTTATTAAGGGAAGGTTTTTCTGCTGGAGTAACAGATTATTTTAATAAATCTTTAGGTTATAAACGATTAGTCGAATTTATTAAAGATGTATCGCAACGTCATTCTGGTATGGTAGGCAGAATTTTATATGTTGAAGATAGTTTAAGTACTGCTCAAACTACCCAAAATCTTATGGAACGACATGGTTTATATATTACTCACACTACTAGTGGTGAAGAAGCTTTACGCTTATTAAAAAATACCAATCAAAGTGATGAATTTGATATTGTATTTTCTGATTTTTTCTTAGAAGGCCAAATGACTGGTGGAGATTTATTATACGCAATTCGTACCCAGCTTCATTATTCTAGGCAAGAAATGCCTGTTTTAGTAATCACGATTGAAGACAATAGACAATGTCAAACTGAGATTTTCCATGCTGGAGCTAATGATTTTGTCACTAAACCAGTAAAAGAAGAAGTTTTAATTGCTAGAGTAAAGTCATTATTATTAGTAAAACATCAATATAAAGTGATTAAACGCTATTCTAAAGACATCTATAATTTAGAAACTATTGATCATTTAACCAGAGTACATAATAAAAAATTCTTGCTTAAACAAGGTAAAAACTTTATTACTAAGTATAAAAACGTTTGTTTAATGATGGTTGATATTGATCATTTTGAAGAAATTGATCAATCCCAAGGTCATTTAATTGGAGATCATATCCTTCATCTTTTTGGTCAGTTTTTAATTAATTATTTTCCTGAAGAAACTTTGATATCTCGTTTTGCCGGAAAAAAATTTACAGTTTTAATGTCTTGTACGTTAGATAAAGGTAAAACTATCGCAGAAAAATTTCGGCATAAAACAATGAGTCTCAACCCAGAAGGATTTGATATCACTGTAAGTATTGGATTAACTTCATCAGAAGGTCAAGAGGAAGCAACTTTAGCTAATCTTTTATCGAATGCTGATAGCGCTTTACATTCTGCTCAAGAACAAGGTAATAACCGTTCTTGTTTGTGTAAAGTACAAAGAAATGTTGCTAATGTCTGATTGGTTATAAAATTTATTAACTAATCAGCATATAATTATAATTCTATACAGTATAATAGTTTTATATAAGAGCTTATTAAGTAATTTATGTAATCAAATTTTAAAATGAATATTCGTTTTTTTTAACTTTAAGGTATAGAAAATATTAATTATATACTTTAACTTGCATATGACTAATATTCTATCGAATAAGTACATATAACAAGTTTTAGAAATTAATAATTAATATATGAATATTATGAATAATAAGGCATTTAGTATAAAAGTTATTTTATGGTTTTTTATGATAATTATTGTAATAACTTTGTTATCTATCGCTATCATGTTTATAAAACAACAAAATGAATTGCAAAATAAATTAATTTATTATAAATTACAACAAGTTACAACGAATTTTGCCCAGCATTTGGATCAAGAAATAGAATTAGCCGAACATAGTGTACGCAGATTAAAGGGATATATACCACTTTTAGATATTAATGTTGAAGAAAAAGTAATGTATTTACAAAATATGATGGCTAATAATTTACAATTTAATAGTAATCATTATAGTAATTACATTGCTTTTGAAACCGACAAATCTATCAAATATTTTAATAAAAGAGGTAAATTATTACTTTCCCATAAAAATATTTCTTTACTTGATACCGTAAGATATAACAAACCACAACATGTAATTCATAAATCAATTAATAGTTCAAACTATTCAAATGATCCTAGAAAAACTTGGTATTATTTGAGTAAACATACCCCAGATATGCAAATTACTCCTATATACTTTGACAATGATTATACTAAAACAACTCTAATTAGTATTAGCCAAGGCATATATGAATATCAAACTTTTGAAGGTGTGGTTGGAGTTAGTATATTAGTAGATACTTTTTTTGAGGATATAGAAAGCAAAAGATTTGGTGACACTGGCTATATGTTTTTAGTTGATTACAATGAAGGGATAGTTTTAAGTACAACTACTGATACTAGATTTGTGAATTCCCCAGAGCGTCAACTAAATAATTTATATACTGAAAACACTAAGATGTCATTTTGGAAAAACGTGATTAATGAAGATACTCCTTATTTAGAAGTAACAAATACTGATGGAGAACTTTATACCTTATCTTCTAAAAAATTAGTCAGTTTACCTTGGACTTTAATTAGCTATCAGAAAACTACTGAATTAAAAAATAGTTCTAAATCTAATTCTTGGTATTTAATAATGCTGATTGGATTTGTTATTTTATTATTAATGATTTTAATGCTTATACTTTTCAAACTATTAATTTCTCCATTAAGAATTTTACAACAATCAATAAAAAACTTTACTAAACCTAATCAAAATTTTATCATTTCCTCTCGAACGGTTATAGAATTACAAATTCTAGCGAATGATTTTAAATCGTTAGTAACTAAAGTAATGAAAATTAATCATGAAAAAAATGAATGTATAAAAAGATTACAACATACGCTTACAATTAATACTGAACAAGAAAAAAAGCTAGAACAATATCAAAATAAATTAACCAAACTTCATGGTAAAACTAAAGTTTTTCAAACTGATTTAGACAAATCTCATTTAGAAATTCAAAAAGCTCGAGTAAAAGTTCAAAAATACAAATTAGATTCCAAACGGGCTAAAGTGCAAACTCGTTCTGCCGATCAAACTAAAACTCAATTTTTGGCTAATATGGGACTTGAATTGCGCACTCCAATGAATGCAATAATTGGTTATACTGAAATGTTACAAGAGGATGCTAAAGAGATTGAACAAAATGAATTTCTATTAGATTTACAAAAAATTCATGGAGCAAGTTTTCACTTATTAGATTTAATTAATAATCTGTTTGACATGTCACAAATCGAGTCTAGTCAGTTAGATTTATATTTAGAAACTTTTGATATAGCTCCAATGATTCAAGATGTTGTAGCTACAGTTTCCCCATTATTAGAAAAACGTTCCAATATTTTGAAAGTTAGTTGTGATCCAGCGTTAGGAACTATGTCAGCTGACTTAACTAAAGTTCGCCAGAATTTAATTAACTTATTGAGTAATTCCAACAAATTTTCTAAACAAAGTACAATTTCATTAGATGTTAATCGAGAAGCAATAGATGGAGTCGATTGGATAATATTCCATGTTCTTGATCAAGGTATTGGAATGACCCAAGAACAAATTGATAAATTATTTCATGCCTTTGCGCAATTTGAAATGGAATTAACTTCAAAAGGTCATAGCAACTTAAGTCTAGCCGTCACTAAACAATTTTGTCAAATTATGGGTGGTGATATTTTTGTTGAAAGCCAATTTGGCCAAGGTAGTACTTTTATCATGCGGCTTCCTGCTCAAGTTACTCCTGTTGGTAAATGATTTAATTAATTTTTAACAACTTTAGGAGAAACTAATGAAACTCATAAATTTATATCAAACAATTATTCTTATATTATTTTGTTTAAATGCTTATGCTGCTACTGATTGCTCTACTGTAACCAAAATTTCTCAAGTTGAATGCGAATCTTTGTTGCAACTTTATGATAGTACAGATGGAGCTAATTGGATTAATAATGATGGTTGGAATGTTACTAATATACCTTGTAGTTGGACTGGTATTACTTGTAATGATAATGAATGATAAAATATATCATAATTTGATTCAACGTATAAACCTAATTCTTGATGGTAGAGGATTTTCATCAGAAGAATATTCTTTTCGCAAACAATTATCTCTTGGTAGATATTCTCATTGGGCTGAATCAATAACAGCAGAGCAATTAATTTCCATTTTATGTACAGCGTATATGGAAGAAATAGTCCAAATATAAAAGATATTTCAATAAGACAACAACACTGGAGTGTTAGAAAATTTCATCAGTATAGAGAAAAATATTTATTAAAGTTTAATGAACAACAAACGATTGCTCTATTATTTCTAAAAAATAAAGTCGGTAATTGGGGTAATACATATTTTCCCAGTAGACATGTAAAAATAGTTATTTCTTCATCATGGCGTGAAATATTTGATATTGATACCATAAAATCAGTTTTTTCAGCAGATATTGCAGATAAAATTGAAGGTGTAACTCCAATACATACAAAACCAACAAAGTTTTTTAGACATAGTGAAGTAATGGAGTACATGTCAAAGAATGATTTGTCTAATGAATCATGGGTTGCTATAAATGATATTGCTGAACATTATCCTGATAATATTTCAATTGTTGTAACAAATCCATATGTTGGTTTTGATGAAAAAGCAGCTATTGAGTTAGGTAAACTATTGAATAATAAATATTAGAATGGATAGTATTATCAAACCTTTATATAGTTTTGATTCTAAGATTAGAGATAAAATCAAAAATGAAATAGGCGATAATGTTATTTTCATTGTTCTTGATGGAATTCCTAGTTATTTAGAAGCTGGAATGCGGTTATTTATTGGTTTGTGTACTTATAGTAATAAGACTATTTCTATTGGAAAGAAAATTGAGACCAAAAGAATTACCAGAAGAATAATTATTGTTATAGTAAGATTATGATAAATAAATCAGATAAAATATTACTCGCTATCAAAGTTATTGCGATTTTTGCTTTATCAAGTTTATATATGTCTATAACTATCTTAGATAAACCTCCTAGATCATTTGATATGGTGGAAATTGGAATGACAAAACATCAAGTTATAAAACTGGTTGGAGAACCAGATAGAAGAATGGAAACTGCTATTTGGAGTTATCGAATACATGGTAGTGGAATTACTGGAATATTATCTCCTTTAATTATCATGTTTGATAAAAATAATATAGTAATAGATAAATCTTTATAATTATCAACAAGACATAACAAGTAGCAATTTATGTACAAAGAATATAATGAAACAGAAAATAGTTATATTTCAAATACGCTTGCACTAGATTGGGATGAAACTACCAGTGATTATCCCCTTGCTTTCAAAAAATTAGCCAAGCGATTCAACAGAGTCATAATAGTTACAGTAAATAATGAGCTTACATTGACTGAAGTATGTAAATGTTTACAACGTACATTGGAAGAAATACAAATATTCTGCTGTCCTGATGATAACTTAGAAAATATTGCTGAATGGAAAGCAAAAATCTGTTGTAATTAACATGTTGCGTTAATGTTTGATGATAATCCACATGTAGTACATGCTTGTCATAACTTAGGTATTAATGCAATTTGTGTAAATGAACGTACATGGAAATTTGAATGAATTTATTAACAGTAAACCATGAAGAACTTATTAGAGATTATGCTGGTTATGAGTTTATACAAGATGAAATGGAAGCCATTATTAAACGGTTTTTATTTTTATATTATCCAGATATATTAACATTGTATGGATATCAAGCGTCTTTAGAAAATCCCTTAAAAGTAGAAGCTGCCGGAGCTGGTGCTTCAAAATTTGTGTTTGGAGTGTCAGTTAATTATCCAAAAAAATTGGTTTTTGGTATCAGGTTATACAATAGCAAAGGATTAATGAAGGATGCCAACAAGATTTATGAAAATTCTGAAACATATAAAATCAATCTGGAAACTTATGACCAAGAATTAGTAGAAGCTTTAGTCGATGAAACCAGAATATATGAAGAACTAGCTCAAGAAGCTAAAACTAGTATAGATGTCAGAAAAACCTGGATAAGATTTCCACTTGACAAATCTAAAAATGCTAAATATAGTCGATATATTAACGAATTTAATTATGTTGAAGATCGAGAATTAAAATACCTACTTGCAAACTTGGGAATTAATGCCATTACAGTCGGTGGTTTTATTGTAGGTTATGATGGTAGAAAAATACTTGAACGCAATGAATTTCAGCTTGAACATAAGCTTAATGCAATCATACATATTTGTAATACGATGCTGCAAAGTTGGTTATTCACTGCACGATATAACGATAAGAATGAAATTGTTGGTAGAACCATAGTTGACTTAAAACCCGCCCAATTTGTCATCCAATCGAATGAAATAACTATTGAAGCACCGATGCCAGCAGTTGTTATTGATGTTGGACCCGCTGAAAATACAGATAATATATATACTTATGTTAAAAATGTTACCTATATGAAAGAGCTTATCTCTGCTTTTGCTGAAGAAATGTTAAGAAAATTAGCCCTATCAGAACCAAGTAAACAAGAAGCAAAGCAATTTATTTATGAAGAAATTGTTGATTATCTAAATAATTGTAAACAAACAAAACTAATTAGATCGAAAGAATTTATTAGCTTAGTTGATGAATTTTTAACCTGTATGAAAATTAATTTATCTTAAAACAATATCTTAAATAGTGTAATTAAACACAGGAAAATATTTTATGGAAATTAAACCTGTATTAGATTTTATTTATAAAAAATGGCCAAGAGTTAAATCGTACATTCCAGAAAATGTTATACCAATTAACCCTTATTCCACCATAGGTCTATGTTCTCATCCAGATTTAATTAATAAATTATGGGTACGTTCGACTGGAAATATTTGGTTCACCAATGAGACTATCCCAAATAACTTTTTTTGGATTGGAATACGAAATGGTGGAGGTTCTGAATATTTCTTCCTTATGTGGTATAAAAATAATAGACGTTTTTGGTTTTATGATCAATATGCAGTGTATTATGCAGATAGTAATAACTCCCCAAAACAAACACTAGAAAATATTAATTCAGCACTTGACCGGTGGACATCAACAACAGATGATGTTATTTATGGTTTTGAAGCAGGTTTTCTCCAAGATCTTATATGTAGATAGTTATTTATTAAACTCATAAATTGAGGTTTTCTATGTCAAATGATAATTATGTAAATGTTATACGAGAATTACCACGTCCTTCTGACGATCAAGTCAAAAATTTTGTAGCTTATGTGGCTCATGCTCATAGCTGGTATAAACATCTTCCTGCCTATCCAAAAGTACCTTTTTGCTTTTTTCTTGATCCTAATGCTGGTAAAAAAATGGTTTACGATCAAGCCGGAAAAATTAGATTTGAAGATGAAACTAGTGAAGAAGGATTTCATTACACTCACCAAACAACAAAAGAATATCGTACACGTTTCGGCTACTTGAATTATTATCAAGGTGATTATGGAACATCTTTCCGATTGCCTTTAGCAAATGGAGGACTTGCTTCTACTGAATCCAGTATAGGTTTAAAAATCCTTGATTCACAAGGTGAAACGTTAGAAATATCTTCAAAATTAATAAAAATTGGTACAGCTTATCTTTCAGCGTTCGCTCATCGTCATAATAACTTTAATATTCTGATGCGTTTTAATATAAGTAGATTAAGCTTAGAAAGTGATTTTTTAGAAACTTTAGAACAAGCACCTGCCGCACTTTCCAAACAATTGCGTTTTTTATGGGCAGTTCTTAATACCAAAGATTGGTATCCATTAAAAAATGATACTCCAATGGTAAATCATGAAATTTATGAAACAGTTTTTCGTAATATTATCCCGATAAATAAGCGTGGTTTAGAGGATAAATACTTGAGTGAAGAAGATAGGAAAATTTTATTACAGACATGGGAAACAGAACTATCAACTCTTGATATAAAACAAGCAATAGCAATTTTATTGCAAACTTGGGAGAGTAATAGTACTGAAGAATATAAATCACTTGAAGAAGATTATAAAGAATTTATACGTGATTTGGTAACAGCAAATTTAATAATTCATGCTGATCATATGAGAAGTAATGATAAAATAATATCTTTTTATGATAATATTAATAACATTGAAAAATTTTCAAATTTTGCCAGAAAACGTTATCCAATAGAAACAGATTTAGCTAAACATTTAGCAAGAGAAAAAATCCACCAATTTGACTCCATGGAAACAGCCATGAATAATTTTTTAGATACAGTTTACGAATCTTAAAGATTTATAATCATTCAGTTAAATCGGTAGAATATTATGAACTATTATATAAAAATAACGTTATTACTTACCCTTAGTTTAATTACCATATTTTCCCAAAATGCGTATGCACTAACTACGTCTAAAATATTTGTCCGTCAATTTCAATTGATTGGTAACACTGTATTTTCCACCACAGAGTTAAAAACTCTTATTAAGAATTATGAAAATCGTGAAATAACAACTTTGGAATTTCAAGAAGTCAAGGATAATTTGACTCAATATTATGAAGATCATGGTTATCATAATGCTGGTTTATCACAGTACTGGTGGAGCTAATCGGCATGATAATGAAGATTGGGATATTAATAGTACGCCCTGTGGTTGGAAAGGAATTATTTGTGAAAATAGTAGTGTGATAGATATCTCTTTACATAATCATCTAAATGGTTCAATACCTAATCTTAAATGGCTATCAAATTTACAAAAAATTAATTTATCCTTCAATAAATTAACTGGTCCAATACCTGATTTTAGTGGGTTACCTAATTTAAAAAAACTTGATCTATATGATAATGATGAACTAACAGGTTCAATTCCTAACTTTAGTAATTTACCTAATTTAAAAATACTAAGTCTTAGACGAAATCAATTAACAGGAGAAATTCCTGATTTTAATAATTTACCCAATTTACAGGAACTTGATATTTCCCACAATCAATTAACGGGAAAAATCCCTAATTTAAGCAAGTTACCAAATTTACAAATTCTTTTCATAACTACTAATCAATTAACAGGCTCTATACCTGATTTCAATAACTTACCTGAACTAGAAAGATTAGCTCTTTCTTTGAATCAATTAACAGGTAAAATTCCAGATTTTGATAATTTAAAGAATTTATATGGACTTTATCTTTATGGAAACAATTTGACAGGTGCAATCCCAAATTTTAATAACTTGCTTTATTTACAAGAACTTAGTTTAAAGGATAATCAATTAACAAATAGTTTTTGTGATGTTGTCACAGAAATTTCTCAAATTGAATGTGAATCTTTATTACAACTTTATGATAGTACAGATGGAGCGAATTGGAATAGTGGCAATGATTTAACAAAATATGCAAAATATGATGGTTGGGATATTAATATTGAACCATGTAGTTGGTTTGGTGTTACTTGTGATGATAATGGTGTAATTGAAATTTCCTTACCTAATAGTAATTTGGTTGGTTCTATACCTGATTTTAGTGGTTTACCCAATTTACAAAAACTTTATCTTTATAATAATAGACTATAGCAATTCCCGAATAGTAGTGACCCAAAATAAAAGACAATGTATAAAGTAATTACGAGCATCAGAAGAAGTGATAATATTAAGAGAATCAGCACAGATATAAATGTTCCT
>DAOUSL010000384.1 GCA_030627235.1 Thioploca sp. | reverse complement strand
GGAAGTAGATGGGATGTCTGATCAGGGTGCTATGGCGGTGCGGAATACGCCTCTGCGTAGTGTGGCGGTAAGCAAGTCTACGAAGGCGGCCCCTGACGGGTATGCGCGTTCGAAGTATGAGTGGATGGCTGACGAGGCGGCTAAGTATCTATTATCTCCAGACAGTATTACTAAGTGGAATACCTCTACGCAGGGCATGATTAGGAAGGTCGCAGAGTTTATGCGTAAGACTGCGGCTAAGATTATGGGCAATTACAAGTTGGGTTCTGGCGATGGGATTAAGATGTTCTTCGGGGAGCTTGAGAAGGCTGCAAAGCCTCATAAGGACTCCGTTAGTATCGAGGACTTCCAGGAAGTGATGGGTATGAGCGCGCGTGTAGGTCGAGAACCGGGGCGGGATCTAACGGTTTCAGTTTCCGAATCGATCTTCCAGGGCGAGGGGGCTGAGGCCCTAAAGGCTGCAGGTCTTCGCTCTAAGATTCAGGGTGTCCTCGAGTATAGGCTTGACTCGGAGAGCATTAGAAAACTATTTAAGTCTAAGGTTAATCGAGATCGAATCCTAAAAGCGGTCCCCTTATTGGCGGAGTTCAAGGAGCTTAACCTCCAGGTATCGAGAGAGGATACCCGGACATTAGAGGGCGTAGCTCGGTACGTAGAACTGGACCAGCAGATAGCTGGCCTTGTGTCGGGTGCGGTAGAGGGTGAGTTCGGCATTAAGGTGTCTAATAATATGACCTACAATAATAAGGCTCTTAAGCGGCTAATGGAGGCTCCGGCTGTAGAATCTAAGGGTCGTGGAGAGCGCGGCACTAAGGCTAGGCCTACTCGTAAGGACGTTGGCACTCAGGCTAAACCTACGGCGGCTAAACCTACGAAAAGAAATCGCGAGGATGTTGGCTCCCAGACTCCTGTAGAGACAGAAGTAGGCAGTGTTACGCCGACCTTGATGGAGCCTAGAGCTAAGGACGAAGAGGTTACGGCTGAGGAACTTAAGCTAGAGGGCGAGGTCATAGCGGCTGCCGGCAAAGTTCGTAGCTCTCAGGATGTCATGGGCGACTCTCTAGATCCTGCTCTATTTGGGCAGGTGGAGACAGCTTATGTACGTCCGGGGGATTCTGATTATGTCATGGCTGGAGCTAGGTACGGTGATGGTCCATCGCAGGATACTGATTATACGGGTGGGGATGAAGAGGCTATCCCTGATCGGGTTATGCAGGAGAATGCTGAGAAGTTAGACCCTGAGACTGCGGCTAATGAGGGCCTTATATATGCACCTACAGCTAGTGGTAAGGTGCCGGCCACGGTTAAGAAGGCTCTAATGCTCGGGCTGCCTAAAGGCGGTGAGATCATGAAGACCGCCGAAGGTACAATCATATATGTGCCTAAGGGCGAAGATCCTGAGACTGTTATGGATGCAAATGTGCTTCTAGAGGCAGTGCCTGTAGAGGGTGGATTCTTAGTGCGTAGAACTACGTCGGAAGGTTTCCAGGCGGG
>DAOUSL010000196.1 GCA_030627235.1 Thioploca sp. | reverse complement strand
TTTTTCACTGCTGTTTCACCATACTGTTCTTCTATATAATTTCTACCTTGTTGCGATAATTTATTCCACAATTCAGAATCGTTATATAAATGTGATACTGCTTCAGCAAAACTATCAATTTCATCAGCGATCAATGCCGTTTCACCATTTTTAAGTCCCATACCTTCGGCACCTATTGTAGTACTTACCACTGGTAATCCCAAAGATAAAGCTTGACCAAGTTTGCCTTTCATGCCAGCTCCATAGCGTAAATAAGATACAAATACTCGTCGTTTGGCAAATTCTGGTTCTACTTCATTTACCCAACCAATTATCTCCACATATTGACTAGCCAAAGCTTTTAATTTATCTTTCATATTGCTACCAATTAGATATAAACGTACATTTGGTAAACGTTTATGAATTTTAGGCAGTACATCTTGCACGAAAAAATACATCGCATCTTCATTAGGCTGGTGATTATAATTACCAATAAATACTAAACCATCTCTTTGTTCAAAACTAGTTGTTGGAACTGGTTGTTGCTGATGAATATTGGGAATTACTGCAAATTCTAAATTCGGTAGTTCTTGTTGTAAATGATAGCCATCATCTTCAGTAACAGTAATTGTTTTATCTGCTGAAATACAATTAGCTAATTCCTTGCGTTTAGTATGTTTAGCCCTAATTGCAAGCTCAGGATTATTTTCAATTTCGGCTTGACGTTGTTCACGAATATAGTGAATATCTACTGTATCATAAAAAATTACTGTATTTGGTGATAATAACCGGACAAAAGGAATATAACGTTGGCCAATATCAACTCGACAGATTAATGCAAAATCAAACTGTCTATGAGCTATCGCATCGGCTATACCATAGTTAGCATGAAATACTTCTACTCCTAGAGCTTCCAGTGCATGTCGATATTTAAAATTGCTATCTAAATTATCTGGAAAAAATGTAACTCGATAACCTAAATTAGTCCATATTTTCAATAAAGTATATAATCTTAACGAACCAGAGTCCTCATCAAAAGAAGGTAAAGTAGCATCAATCACTAATACGGACGGTTGACGCAATGGGTTTAATAAATCACCAATATGAGCAAATACTGGAATATTTATTGGTAACTTATCTTCCCAACGTTTATAAAAGCTTTGACAATCAGTATTATAATCTATTTCAGTATAAGCCGGATAAGATACATTATGTTCATAACACAAAGATGCTTCATATAAAGTTTGATGATCTTTCAATTGCCAAATCAACTCAGTAACTTGATACATTGGAGTATGATAACTAGCAATTATATTGGTATCAAGCAGTTTTAAATATGATGTTTTAATAGTTATTAACTGACTACTAGCAGCGTATATTTGCCGTCGATAAGCATAATACGGATGGTCTGCTTGAGCGCCTGCAGCCGGAGTATGTAGAACCCCTTCTCTACCTAAAGCAGCGAATCCGGCTCGAATTTTATTATCTGCATACTTTTCCATTGGTACTAATAAAGCTGCGTTATTAGCAAACATTTCTACGGCACGTTCTATAATATTAGCTTGAGGAATCGCATTGATATTGCAACACCATAAATATTCCGCTTGAGTATCTAAAACGAGTATATCTGCTAATTCTGTTGTTTTTATGACTGTTAATTGTTGGCAATATTGTTGTAATTCTGGATTTAACTTACCAGAGATAATTATTTGTCCGGTAGAAGTTGCTAAACTGGAGGACAATCTTCCTAAAAAAATCTGTAAATCTAATACTGAAGTAGTTTCAATAATACCATTGATTACAAATAGATGAATAGCCTTAGTATCTTGTAAATTATTTGGTAATGGCAAATCAATTAAAGTTTGTTGAATCCAGTTTGGTAATATATCAGCAGTAATTGTGGTAATTTGTGGTTGAACAGCTGGCAGTAGTTTGTTATTACACCAGATTGCAATACAAGAATCAGCGGTTACATTTGGTGCGTCAATTTCAATTTGGTATAACGTATCAGCAGAGTCTGTAATAGGTTCAAATAGCACTGAAAAATAGTTATTATCCAATACTTCCATGGCATCAAAATAAGCTGTTCGTACTACTGTACCATTTTGTTCTCTGATCAATACACGGACTTGACAGGTGTTAATCCGTAATAAAGTTCCTAGAAATAAATCCAACCGATAAAAATTATTGGTAGAACAATAGGTAGTAAATACTAAAACTGTATCAACATCCAAAAATAAGGGTAGTTTACCAAATTCTCCCACATTTTCCATATTTTGTGGATTATCATCCGTACTCGCAAATGTCATGAAAGTAGGATAAATATCTGATAAAGGACGTGATATTGGAATTTCGGTTACAGTATTTCTAGTTAATTTTAAGTTAAAACAGCTAGTATGAGAGATATATTGTTCTGTATTAGTAAATAAATTTGTTACTTTAGTTTCAATATCCTGTATTGCATTAATATAACGACGTATCTGTGGCCATCTGGAAGCAGAAATAAGTTTAATTAGAGTTTCTATTTCAACTCGTAAATTATGGTATTCAGAATATAAAGGTTCAGTATACTTAACAATATTCTTTTCAAAATCAGTAAATTGCTCAGTTTTATCTCGAATCCAGTCTAATAATCTTTGATAATCATCTACTGCAGTAGAAACCTGAACTGGGGTTTGTAACAATTTTTCTAAAGTTCCTTGGGTAAGACCAATTGCTATTTGTTGACTTAGTTCATGATTACTGTTTTGTAGCCATTCATATTGTTGTTGTTCTTGTTGAGCCGCAGTTTGTAATGTAAAATATTGTTGTTCTAATTTATTAAATACTTTTTGTAACTTAGCTTCTTGTGCTTCAAGATCAGCAATTTGTTTATCGTTAGCATCTTGTATTTTGGCTATTTCTTTAGCATGATTAGTTTGTACTTTAGCTATTTTTTCAGCATGATTAGTTTGTACTTTAGCTATTTCTTTAGCATTATTAGCTTGTGCTTTGGCATTATTAGCTTGTAATTGAGATATCTCTTTAGTATGCCCTGTTTGTGATTGTTGATATTTATCTATCCAATCAGACTGTAATAAATTATAATCAGATTGTAACTGTTGGTGCTTACTAGTCCAATCTGTTTGTAATTGTTCATATTTAGCATTCCAATTAGTTTGTAGCTTATCTATTTTTTGGCTATAATCTGTTTGTAATTGTTCATATTTATTTGACCAATCAGTACAATGTTGGTGTAATTGATTATTTTGATCTTCTTCTTGAGCCAGTTTATGTTGCAAGCTTTCTTGGTTTTGAGTAGTTTGTAATAATTTCAATTGTAGACTTTGTTTTTCTTCATTGACATCTTGCATTATGCCACGTCGTTCTTGAGTAATTCTCCAATATTCAGCAATTTGTTCAAGTTGTTTGTCAATAGATAAAGAAGTTAAATGTTTAGTTAAAAATTGTTTATAAATATCTCTCCAATGTTGTTGATCCTGAGTTTGAGTAATTTGACTATTACCCCAGACTGCATATTCAGCAGTAATATAATCGACATGGTAAAAAGAAGTATGTTTAGATAAACGCAATAACATATCCCAATCTTCAAACATGTCAAAATTTTCATCAAACCCACCAATTTTTCCCCATAATTTACGCTCAATTAATAAATTGATTAATGGAATATAATTTTCGTAATTTAATCTTTGGGAATCATATACTTCATTAAACTGACCAATAGCTTGTTCTTGTAAAATAACTTGTTCACCTAACAAATCCCGTTTTAATAATCTACAACCGGAATAAGCTACTTTAGCATCAAAAGATAGTATGGCAGTTGTTAAACGTTGCAAATGATCTGGTAAAAAACGATCATCATCATCCAAAAAACCAATTACATCACAAGTTGTTGCTTGTACTCCTTGATTACCAGCAGCTGCCCTTCCATGATTATTATCATTACTAATTAAACAAATATTTAAGTTAGGAAAATCAGTGATAATATTTTCAACATTTACCCCACCATCATTAACTACAATTACTTCATTTGGCTGTAGTTTTTGGTCAACTAAACTTTGTAGGCTACGAGTTAATAAATGAGGTCTGTCTTTGGTGCGAATTATAATTGCAATAGTCAGTGTATTTGGTTGCATATTTATTATTGTTAAATTATTAAATTGATTAATTATATCATAATAGTATAGCAATTCTTAATTCTTAATTAAATTCAAATTAAATATCAATTACTTGTATTGCTGTAGTTTATCCAATCGAAAAATTCTATAAATGAGTTATCGGGTTAGCTATATCTATTGGGTATCTTTCCTAAATAAGATGATGAAAATTTTTATAAAATTGAAACTTTAGTTTATAATCAACCTGAGTTCGATATAAAAATATTATTACAATAAATCTATTATTTAGGAAAGACACCTGATGAAAACTCAAAAAAACACGAATAATCATAAAGATATCCAACAATTTTATGATGCTGTATATTATAAAGATGCTAATATTAATGTAAAAATTTCTAGGCATTTACAACGATTAGCCACTAAAATAGGTGTTAGTAATGAACAGCAAATTTTAGATGTGGCATGTGGCACAGGAGCTTGGTTACTTGCGACTAAAAAATATAATACCAAACCTGCTGGTATTGATTTATCAGCTAAAGCTATTGATATTTGCGTAAAAAACATGCCAGATGGAGAATTTTATGTAGGACCAGCTGAAACTCTACCATTTAAGGATCAACAATTTGATGTTATAAGTTGCCTTGGTTCATTAGAGCATTTTTTAGAACCTACTATAGCCTTAAAAGAGATGCTTCGTGTAGCAAAAGATGATGCTATTTTTTTATTATTAGTTCCTAATTCTGATTTTTTAACACGTCGATTAGGTTTTTATCATGGCACTCATCAAGTTAATGTTAAAGAGGAAGTACGAACATTACCAGAATGGCAAAACTTATTTGAGACAGCAGGTTTACAAGTAAAAAAACGTTGGAAAGATTTACATGTATTATCTTGGTCATGGATTTCTGCTAATCGATGGTATCATATACCATTTCGAGCTATTCAAGCAGTTGCACTAGCAATTTGGCCTCTGTCATGGCAATACCAAGTTTATTATTTATGTGTACGAAAATAACTAAATATTACTATTCTTTCAACACTTAACATCAGGAAAACATATAATGAAACAGTTAAATCAAGTTTTGTTACATCAAAACAGCAAAGCAAAAAGTTTGGAAACATGGTTTGAAAATATTGGTGGCAAAGGATTACAAGCCGCATTAGAAGCACCAAAAGCAATCATTCCATTGATAAAAGAAGCTGGTTTGCGTGGTTTAGGTGGTAGTGGTTTTCCAGCTTATTTTAAATGGGAAGCAATTGCGGAACAGACTAATAGTAAAGAAAAATATTTGATTTGTAATGGTAATGAAGATGAACCTGGAACTTTTAAAGATCGTTTATTATTAGAAGCAACTCCACATCAGTTAATTGAAGGAGCAATGATTATCGCAATTGCTACCAATGTTAATCGAATAGTTTTTTATATAAATCCAGATTTAACTCAAGCTATTGATAATATGCGTAAAGCAGTAAAACAATGGGAAGAATGTGAATTATATTTTAATGTGTCAGACAGAATTCAGCAACCATTAGAATTTTTAATTTTACCAACTTCTGGGCATTATATTGGTGGTGAAGAAACCGCAGCAATAGAAACAGTAGAGAAAAAATTTCCATTTCCTCGTCGTAAGCCTCCTTTTCCAGCTGAAAGAGGGGTACATGGTTGTCCAACTTTGATCAACAATGTAGAAACCATCTGCAATGTTTCTCATATTTTACGCAATGGCGCTAAATGGTATCACGATTTGGGAATTGGTGATGCTTATGGAACTAAAATTTATTCACTTAGTGGAGATATATTATCACCTGGAACATATGAATTACCAATGGGAACTTCTCTGTCAAAATTAATTAATAGTTATGGTGGAGGCATGTTATTGAATAAAAAATTCAAAGCAGTCTTCACCGGTGGGCCTTCTAATACTTTATTAACTACTGAAGATTTAGATGTATCACTAGATTTTGATTCTGTTGCAGAACGTCGTTCTAGTTTAGGAACTGGAGCTATGATCGTGGTTTCAGAAGGAACTGGAATTGTGAAGCGAGTAGCAGAATATTTGAGTTTTTTTGCCCATTCTTCTTGTGGTCAATGTCCATCATGTAAGAGCGGTACATATTATATTGCTATGCTATTGAATAAAATTGATACAGGCCAAGCTAGAAAAGCCGATTTACGAGCTTTAGAAAGCCTATGTAAAATTTTACCTGGTAGTGGTCGTTGTGCATTAGTTAATGGAGCAGTTAAGGTATTAGAAAGCTCTTTAGATCATTTTCGGGAAGAATATGAGCAGGCATTGAAGAGGTAATTCATAGTTCCATAGGTTTTACCTATAGCTATTTATGTTTCACCCCGTTGGGGTTAATCAACCTCGAAGAGGTTAAATGTGAATAGCCACCGATGAAATCGGTGGAACTTTTTTCATACTTGACGCTGGTGCATCAT
>DAOUSL010000294.1 GCA_030627235.1 Thioploca sp. | reverse complement strand
GTCTGTTGACGCTCATCCTTTAACAACTGAATTTCAAGTTCCATTTTCTTACTTGAATGTTCAGATGTCTCTTTTTGTTGCTTAACGGAGCTGTTTAACGCTTCCATCTCGTCTTTCAATGCAGTAGTGCTTTGTAGAAGTTTTTTTATTTGTAGAGGAATATTAAAGCTGGATAATATGGATTTCATTCTATTCAAAAACACTAAAGTTAAATAATATGTATGGTTACGGTAGTGTAGAGTATCGTTGCACATAAAGCGAACATGGTAGTTAAACTATGACTTCCAGGTAACTTGATCACAATTAGGGCACTTATGCCCGGAATTTATTATCCACTCGACAATTTCATCTTTAAATATAAGCATAGCTGTTCCACCCGTAATAATAGCTATTACTATTGGCAGTGCAAAACCTGTCCCCGCAAAAAAATAAGCAACCCAAGCCCACAATCCTCCAACAGGAAGTGCACCCCCAATTATTTTCACAAAAAAACCTATATCTGTCTTTTCAGAGTAGCCACAAGTACAACATTGAATTTCCATACATTTCCTTAATTATTTAAAATACTCTTATTATCATTAACCGACTAAATATACATACTAGCGTGACTTTTCGTACCACTGGACTTCAAACCCCGTTTAAACACTAGCTTTGTAAGTTCTTTATGATAAATCACATTGCGCAAGAGTATTTCCGTTACTGTAAGGTGAGTAAATTTTAAGTTTCCAACCTCTATCTAATCTACCGCCACCTTGGCTTGCTATTCCTGAACAAATTTTTCGTGCTTCGTTACTTGTCGTGTCAATGGATATATCTATTGACAAGCTCCAACCTGAAACTTCGCAAGGTTTACTTAATAGCCCTGTACCATCTAAAGCAGTACAAAATTTAAAAGCGTTATCTACAGAATCTACAGCATAAGCTGCTTGTGAGCCTATTAGCAGCACTGTAATAGTTAAGTGAGATAGCCATTTTTTACATATCATTGATATTCCTGTTATAGAATTATTTATTTATTTTTTAAAGTTTCAAGAATCGCTTTTGTATTATCAGCAGATTTTTTTGTATTTATCGCAGCTTCTCTTGAGCTATTTGCAGTATCAATATTGGCGGATAGAATTTGTGCAAAAGCTGTTAAAAAGCTCCCCGATATAACTGTAAGTAGTGTTAGTGTTACACCAAGACCTGATACTAAACATGCTATTCCCAGCACTATAAAACTTAGGGCTGTGAACTGTAAAATAAAAACTATAGGTGTAGTGGATATGATTCGTTTATTTTGTTTTTCTTCATGATTTATATGCTCATTATTCCATGAATTAGTTTGTGCATTTGTCATAAATGATCCTTAGATGAAGGTTAAATTGAAAGCATAGCATAAATAAGTAAAGGGGGGTTGAAGCGCAACGGTACGAAAAGTAACGATAGTCTGTAAGTTAAGTGGCTTACTGAGAGGTAAGAAATAGTTCATCTTGAATTATTGTTACAACTGTTCATACATGCGCTTATACCCCTCAGATTAGCTCTATTTGGGCAACTCATTTAATCTCATATTCATGATAAGCATCCACCACATCGAGTGATGGTATACCGGGTGATGTTATACCTAGATATCGTAACAATTCTTTTTGACTACGATGCCCGGACATACTCATCACTAGCGCAAGATTAAACCCACTTTTATTATAGACATTTGTTAAGAATGTTTTTCGCATCGAGTGTGTGTTAAATCTGATGTTCAGCGATTGTGCGATGTGTTCAAATATTCGACGCACTGCACGAGTATTAACTGCATCTACACCGGTTGACCTATGTGCATGAGAGGTAAACACGTATTCATCATCGGGGTATTGTGATCTACGTTTTGTAACAACTTTCAGAGCGGTATTATTTAGGGCAACATGTTTAGTTTTAGTTTTATTCACCCGCAGAGATCCATCTTTAATGTTATCAAATCGGATTGATAACAATTCTGAAGTGCGCAAACCTACATTTAAACCCATATTAAAAATGTCGGTATAGATTGGTGGATGGAACTTAATTAACAATCGTTTCACTTCATCAATCTCATCGATTGTTAAATTATTTACTGATTTAATTGTCTTATACCTCACTTATAGATAAAGGTTAAATTGAAAGCGTAGCATAAATAAAGAAAACCCCGCGTCAAATAGAATTAAGTTAGCAAGGTTATGCTTACGGACATGAAAATGTTTTGCCGTTCAATTACTCATACATTTCCAAACAATAATTCCATTAGATACATCACTGACGTTTCTAAACTCATAAGCATTAATCAGACTAATAAAGTACTCATTAATAAATTTAACAGCGTCATTACTCTCGATAGGAACAAACCGGTAGTCTAATTCCTTCGGATCTTTACATTCAGAATCTAACCAGACCTGCTGATACGAACTAACTTTTATACTGTGCTTATTGAGGATTTCAGCAACATAGCCATGGCCTTTAGTCATTGATAAATCCCAATTAACTTTCTTTAAGCTATGCAATCCTCCAAGTAAGGCAAGAATTGGCGTATCTCCAATATTTTTCATTAATTGTGCTGCCATAAATACATCACGATTTTCTGCCGTCGAATCTATTGTAATGATACTTAAACAAGCCCCATCCCCTTTTAGTCTCGCCATTGAATTAATAAAATTTCTTAATGCTGGTTGGTCAATGATTGATGATATTTTAAGATCAGAAGCAACCGCCCTGCCCTGCATTATTTTCTCAATAATGGACTGCTGATTATTGTTG
>DAOUSL010000453.1 GCA_030627235.1 Thioploca sp. | reverse complement strand
GTGGCTTTATGGCTCTCAGGCAAAAGGTTGCGCTCATGAAGGTAGTGATATAGACATAGCAATAGCATTTAAAAACTTTAACTTAACGGATATAAACCGAAAAATAAGACCGCAAGAATATACGTTAATTTGGGCAGAAAAGTTAAACTTACCAGATAACAAGCTCTCTATTATCGACATTAATAATGTACCCGTTTATTTAGCATTTAATGTAGTAGAGTATGGAAAAGTTATTTACTGCAAAAATAAAGTACGAGAGTTAAAAGAAACGCAACGAATATATAGCCAGTTTGAATTTGAAAGCATTGAGCATAAGCTTAAAATATTACGATAAATAATTATAATAGAGTAATAAATGATGCTAATTGAGCAAGGCTTACAGCTATATATCAATGAAGTTGCTTCACATGTTAATGAATATGAAATGGAGCTTGATGAGCTGCACAATCTAAGCACATTAAACAGTAGAGACTATAGAGCCGCTGAACGGCTATTACAATTATTAACGGAAGTTTCGATTGGCTTAGCAAAGCATTGGCTAAAATTACTTAACAAAGAGTCAGGCGGTAATGCTTATCAAACTTTTGTGGGTTTGCATAATTTTAATGTTATTTCAGAGGAAGAGCTTGTCGAGTGGCGAAAATTCATAGGTTTACGTAACTCTTTAGTGCACGACTACTTAAATGTAGATAAATCAATTATTAAATTAATCGTAAAAAATGAAAATTATAAAACCTTGGTATTATTCTGTCACCAAGCGATAAGAGGGTTGCAATGATCATTTTGGTCGCGATATAAGGTTGGTCGAGAAAACTATTTATTAAGAATAATACAAGGTGGGACGCAGGCCTTTAGCCTGCATTTATATAAGAGCAGGCTAAAGACCTGCGCCCCAAAACGATGAAATAAGCTGCTAATTTCGATATCTTAGGACGGCAATCTTTCTTTAGTGTCTTTTCATAAAATTACTGGATTTGGTTTTAGTGACTATCCCCATGGTTAAACGCCTTAAACAAAGTCATAAAAATAATTTTTAAATCAAACCAAAGAGACCAGTTTTCGACATAGTATAAATCATGTTTTATTCTGGTTTGTAAGCTGGTATCAC
>DAOUSL010000147.1 GCA_030627235.1 Thioploca sp. | reverse complement strand
TATTGCTGATTCTCTTAATATTATCACTTCTTTTGATGATCGTAATTACTTTATACATTGTCTTTGATTTTGTGTCACTACTATTCGGGAATTGCTATATATATGAGTTCTGAAATGACTGGAGGAAATATCATAATTGAGCAGAGTAAAATAACAACTTCTGGCATAGGTGGAGGTGATATTTTTATTCGCACTGGACAATTTAAATTGCTCAATAGCGACATTGTTGGCGAAGTGTTAGCTGAACAAAACGGAGGAATTATTGATATTAGAGTTGCCGATAATATGGTATTAGATGGTGTCAACAATTATATTTATATTTCTTCTAGCTCACGTGGTGCTGGACACGGGGAAGAAATAAATTTATCGTCCAAACAACTATCTTTAATTAATGGGGTAAAAATACTAGCGGCTGGATATGGAACGGGTAATGCTGGTTTAATTTTCATTAAAATTGCTGATACATTTAATTTTTTAGGGAAATATATATTTGAAAAACGAACTTCTAGTTCTATATTGAGTGCCGCAGTAAATACTGGCCAAGGAGGAAATATTGAAATAGAAGCACATAATCTTACTATAAACGGTGGTGCACAGATAGGTAGTGCTACTTTTAGCTCAGGAAAAAGCGGCGATGTTAGGGTCAAGGTTAACGATACCCTAACTATTACAGGAAAAAGTGAAGTTGGTTTAATGAGTGGTATTTTTGCTAGTACTCAACCTCGTTCAATTGATTCGAATTATAATACTGGTAATGCTGGAAATATTGAAGTAGAAGCAGAGAAAATTAATCTTTTGGACGGAGTAATTATTAGTTCCAATTCAGGATGGTTAGGGAATGCTGGTGTTATCAAAGTTAAGACTTACCAAAAGTAGTTTGTCGATTAACGCTTTAGTTTCATTAGAAATAATTATGTTTTCAGGAAATTTAACAAATTGTCTACCACAGTTACAACAGGCATAACTTTGTTTACCATTGTGAATATGTCCATTCTTTTTTATATGTTTATGTTCAGTCTCTGATAATTCGTCTTCTTCTATAATTTGGCAATTTGGGATTAGCTTTATGAAGGATAGAATAGTTTGATAATTTTTATCATCAATTTCTAGTGAAAGGGTTTTCATGGTTTTTAAGATATTAAAAGAATTCATGTGTAGTGTCGGTGAAGCAAAGCATAACCGACCATTATGATATAAATAAACACATAAATTATTGATTGGATTTAGGTTTGGCCGGTTTCATTTCATTGCACCGACCCTACGAACTTCCATTTTATGATATTTGTGATTTTAAGTTTCTACTACATATGACAATATTACCCAATAATTTATTTGTTTCTTTTAATATTGGTATAATGTCTAAACCGCCTAAAAGGTATTTGTCATCAATAACAATCGTAGATGAAGCATCCATCTCAAGTGTCATACCATTTACCTCCATTCTTGTAATCTTATTTGAGTTATTTTTTCCTCTAAAATATTCAATGTAATGTTCTCTCATGTTCCTAATTCTAATTGCTAAAGTTTCGTTAATTAGTTTTCTATATTGTTTTGATTCATTTCGTATATTTTCATTATATCGTTCAGTTTCTTTAAGCCAATCAATAGAGTGTTTTAACGCAATAGCAAAAAAATGTTCTTCAATTTTAAGTTGTTGGTGTTTATCCATTTTTGAAACTAATGATTTCATCTTTTCAAATTGATTAAGCATTGCTAATAACCAATATTTGGCTTGTTCAAGACTTTGTGTTTTATTATAATATTCTTGTTCTATTTCTATTTCTGTGTCTATCATTATCTTTCATAGCTATAACATGTATAATAAAAATAATATCAGTAAAATTAAAGCGGACAACAAATGTTGCCCACCCCAAACCCTCTACCAAGTATGATTCTTTTTAAAATCATCCAAAGCAGCTTTAAAGCTATTTTTTACCGTATCATTATAATCGCCATCCTCAGACACAGATTTCAGCAGATCAGCATGATTAGACCGCATATAACTATGCAAAGCACTTTCAAAATCAACTACTTTCTTCACATCAACATCATCCAAATAACCTTCATTAGCCGAATATAAAGAAATCGCCATTTCACCAACTGTTAAAGGAGAATATTGCTTCTGCTTCATCAACTCAGTTACTCGTTGACCACGTTCAATTTGTTTCCTAGTACCCTCATCCAAATCAGAAGCAAACTGAGCAAACGCTGCCAACTCACGATACTGAGCCAAATCCAACCGAATACCACCACCAAGCTTCTTAATAATATTAGTTTGAGCAGCACCACCAACCCGTGATACAGACAAACCAGCATTGATAGCCGGACGAATATTAGAGTTAAACAAATCAGTCTCTAAGAAAATTTGGCCATCAGTAATAGAAATTACATTAGTTGGAACGAAAGCCGACACATCACCAGCTTGAGTTTCAATAATTGGCAAGGCTGTCAAAGAACCAGTTTTACCTTTTATCTTACCATCAGTAATCTTCTCAACATAATCAGCATTAATCCTAGAAGCTCGTTCTAATAACCGTGAATGTAAATAAAATACATCACCCGGATAAGCTTCACGGCCTGGTGGTCGACGTAATAATAAAGATACCTGTCGATAAGCCCAAGCTTGTTTGGTCAAATCATCGTAAACTATTAATGCGTCTTCACCTTTATCCCGAAAATATTCTCCCATCGAACAACCAGCATAAGGAGCAATATATTGCATGGAAGCAGCATCAGAAGCAGAAGCGGAAACTATAATAGTATGTTCCATTGCTCCATATTCTTCTAACTTACGCACTACATTAGCTACTGAAGAAGCTTTCTGGCCAATTGCTACATAGATACATTTAATTCCAGTACCTTTTTGGTTAATTATCGCATCAATTGCTACCGCAGTTTTACCAGTTTGGCGATCACCAATAATCAACTCACGTTGACCACGTCCCAGTGGAACCATAGCATCAATAGCTTTCAGACCAGTTTGTACAGGTTGACTAACTGATTGCCGACTGATAACTCCGGGTGCGATCCGTTCTAGTGGTAAAAATTCTGTAGTATTAGTTGGGCCTTTACCATCAATCGGTATACCTAAGGAATTAACTACTCGGCCTAACAAACTATCGCCTACTGGCACTTCCAAAATACGACCAGTACATCGGACTTTGTCACCTTCGGATAGATGTTCATAAGAACCTAGTACTACAGCACCAACAGAATCACGTTCCAGATTTAAAGCCATACCAAAGGAATCATCTGGAAATTCTAACATTTCACCTTGTACAGCATTGGCAAGGCCATGAATACGGACTATACCATCAGTAATACTAACAATAGAACCTTCGCTACGAGATTCCGTAGTTAAATCATATTTTTCAATTCTCTGTTTAATTAATTCACTAATCTCAGAGGGATTCAATTGCAACATTTATATTTTTCTCGTAATTAAAAACGGCGTAAATCTGCGGATAATTGTCGTAAATAGCCATTGACTGATAAGTCAATAACTTCTTTATCAATTCTAACTAACCAACCGCCTAATAGGGATTTATCAATTGTGGTGCTGATATCAACAGCTTCGCCTAAACGTTTTTTTAAAATATCTTCAACTTCTTGCAGTTGCGAGGGTTCAACTGGATAAGGGGAAATGATTTCTACCTGAGAATAACCCTGATGTACTGCTTTCATTTGTTCAAATTGAACTGATAAATCTGGAATTACTAATAATCTATTATTTTCTACTAATACTTTAATTAGATTTTTACCAAGATCATCAAATCGTTCTGAACATATATCAAGCAAAAGGCTAATCAAAGTTTTTTCTGCAACCTCAGGATTATTAATAACTTGTACCATCGTTGGATCTTGAATGATGGCTGTTAAAAATTTTAAGTTATCTGACCAATTGTCAAGCTCATTCTTTTCAACCGCTAATTCAAATACCGCTTTAGCATAAGGGCGTGCCAAAGTTGCAAGTTCTGCCATAGTTATTTACCTAAAAAGATTTTGGTGGGCGTGAAAACTTTTGCCCACCCTACTCAATCTACAATTTCTTGATCATCTCATTCATGATGTCGTTATGGGCTGAAGCATCAATCTCACGTCCCAGAACTTTTTTTGCAGTATCCAGAGTTAAGTTGATAAAATGCCTCCGCAAATCACCTTTAGCACGATTTATTTCTTGCTCAATTTCAGCAACCGCAGCATCAAGTTGACGTTGCCCTTCTTGTCGACCTTGTTCTTTGGACTCTTCAATGATTTCACTAGCACGCTTATTAGCAGAATTAACAATATCTGCCGCATCTTGTTTAGCTTCTCTTAAACGTTGGTCAGCTCTCTGTTGAGCTATTTCTAAATCTTGTTTACCACGTTCAGAAGCTGCTAAACCGTCAGCAATGCGTTTGGTACGGTCTTCCATCATGGTGGTCATAGGACCCCATAGATATTTCCAAACAAAAAGAACCAATACCCCAAAAGTGATCATCTGTCCAAATAAAGTAACAGTGATACTCACATTAATCTCCTAACCGCCAAGTGCTTGAATAGCTGATTGAGCCGCACCAACGAATGGGTTAGCAAAAATAAACCACATGGACATACCTAGTACGATAAAAGGAAACGCTTCCATCAAACCACCAGTAAATAACATCTGTACCATTAATTGAGCTCTCATTTCTGGCTGTCTGGCTATACCTTCCAAATATTTAGAACAAATTAATGCCCAGCCTAATGCTGAAGCAAAACCAGCAGCGGCGAGGATAATACCAACAATTAAGGCTGTTGATGAGTAAATTTCAACAATCATTTGAGGGGTCATTTCAGTCATGCAATAAATCTCCGTAAATATAAAAAATGTAACGTTGGAGCGTTACGATATATTCTCACGTTAGTGGGAACAAAAAAAATCAAGGCAAACTTCTGTTTGCTTGTTCAAAATAAATATTTAATGATCAGCTTCTAAAACTTGGTTTGCCATACCTAAATATACAACAGTTAATAACATAAAAATAAATGCTTGTAAGGTAATAATCAAAATATGGAAAATTGCCCAAAGTCCACCAGGTGCAAACTGTATCCACCAAGGTAATAATGCGATTAAGATAAAAATCAACTCACCGGCAAACATATTACCAAATAGACGTAATCCCATACTGATTGGTTTAGACAATTCTTCAATTGTAGTCATCATAATATTAAATGGTATCAATATTATTTTAACCACTGGATTACTAGCTGGGAACGGATGAAATAAGAACATCTTCACAAAACCCATTCCACCTTTTGCTCTAATATTAAAAATAACAACCAACATAAAAACACTGGCAGCCAAGCTTAATGGTGTATCCAAATTTGCGGTTGGTACAACTTTTAGATAGGGAATACCCATCTCAGCTGCTATCCAAGGTAATAAATCAACTGGTAGTAAATCCATTGCATTCATCATAAAAACCCAGACAAATATAGTAAAAGCCAATGGCCCAATCAATGGATTATAACCATTAAACGCATCTTTTACTTGTTGCCCAACAAATTCTAGAATAATTTCCAATAAATTTTGCATACCAGTAGGATTATCTGGGTTTAAATTATCACCAATTTTTTTAGCTACAAAACCAATTAATACAGCTATTCCAAACGCAAAGAAAAAAGTATCAATATGAAAAGTCCAAAAACCTTCTCCAACCGATAAATTATGTAAATGATGTTGAATATATTCAACTGGCCCTGGGCCAGCTACTGTTTCATGAGCTTCGTTCACTCCTTATTTACTCCATTAATTAAGAATGTCCAGTTAGATAACCTAAATGGGCGACGGCAAATGCCACTAACATTGGTACTGGGGGTAAATTTAATAATCCCATACCAATTATAAAAAAACTTAAGGTAAAAATAAACCGTTGCATAGCGACAAGATAAAATATTCTAACTTCCGTACCGGGTTTTTCAGCAGCTGAACGAATTCGGCGATTTGTTATCCAAACATTAAACATCACAATGAACCCTCCAAACAAGGCGGATTGTGCTGCTAATTCGTTTTGATAAAAATAAAAAAACCATGCAATACCAGTAATTAATATAGCTTGTACTGCTAATATTTTTGATGCACCAGTATCTAATGGCTTAGATGTTTTATCGGAATTCATTGTAATATTTTTTAAAGGAAAAACTAGTAGTTTAATGGGATGTAGTCTTTAGGTCAATCAAGTATTTTAATATATATATAATTATTATTAATTTTAATAGTTACTTTTACGATTCAACCATCGGTAATATTTAAAAAAATATAGATTTACTAATCTTACAAGTTATGTTAAATGTTAATTTTAAATTAGATATTTTTTATTTATGTATAATCTACAGTAAAATAAGTAATTGATATTTATTTTGAATTTAATTAAGAATTGCTATGATTATACCAGTTTAGTTTAATGTAAAAAACAATATTATTTTTATATATGTAAATGTCGTACAGCAGTGTGTTTTATATAAAGATATGTTATTTTAACATTACAAGGTTAATAATTTATTAATTATTTTAAATAAAACTATAAATTGATTAAAACTGTAAGATATTTAGATTATCAAATTTTAAATATCTAACAATTTTTAGGAAGGAAACTTGCTTAATATTATAAATATTGTATGTAAAAAAATTATCTGATTAATTATTTTAATCAATTGAAAAACTTATTAAGTTCTAACTAATGGCTACTGAGATACTTTATCAATCAATAATTACCTCCATGCAAGAAGGAGTTATGCTTCAATATATCAATGGAAAAATTGGAGTTTGTAATGATAGTGCTAAACAAATTTTAAAGCTCACTGGCAAATTATGTAATTTTAATAAACAAAAAATAATTTGTGAAGATGGCCAATTAATTATTAAAGAAAAATTACCTACTCAAATTAGTTTATCTACTGGTAAAGCTTGTTCTGATAAAGTATTGGGAATTTATAGGATGGATGGTTCTTTAGTTTGGATTTCAGTTAATACTCAACCATTATTCCGCAATGAAAAAATTTATGCCATCTTAATTACTTTTATTGATATCACTAAACGTAAAAAAACTGAAAACACTCTAAAATATAATGAACATCGTTATAAAGCTATTCTGCAAGATCAAACTGAATTGATTTGTCGTTATTTACCAGATGGTTTACTAAGTTTCGTCAACAATGCTTACTGCCGTTATTTTGGCAAAACTGAAGCTGAACTGATCGGTCATCATTTAACCCCTTTTAGTTTCGATGACTTACAAGATGTACTAATCCAAATTATGGGAGAATTAACTCAAACCAATCCAGTCACTGAAATTGAAAATCCTACTATTTTATCTTCTGGTGAAGAACGTTGGCAGCATTGGGTAGTGCGAGCAATGTTTAATAAAAATGGTAAATTATTTGAATATCAAGCTGTTGGCCGAGATATTACCGAACGACGTAATACTGAAGCAGAATTACGCAGGGCTAAAGAAGAAGCTGAAGCTGCCACTATGGCTAAAAGTGAGTTTTTGGCTAATATGAGTCATGAAATTCGTACTCCTATGAATGGAGTAGTTGGGATGGCTGAACTATTATTAAATACTGATTTGTCTGCTAAACAATATGAATATGCTCAAACTATTCATAAATCAACAGATGCTCTACAAACATTAATTAATGATATTTTAGATTTTTCCAAAATCGAAGCTGGTAAATTATCTTTAGAATCTGATAATTTTGATTTAGAAGCTGCTGTATTAGAAGTTGCTCGTTTATTAGCTATGACGGCTGAATCTAAAGGTTTTGAACTAATTGTACGTTATGCTCCAGATGCTCCTCATCTTTTTATGGGTGATGCAGGCAGAATTCGACAAATTCTTACTAATTTAGTAGGTAATGCAATTAAATTTACTAATAAAGGTCATGTGTTAATCAATGTGGAATGTAAAATTCAAACCTTAGATTTTGTGTGTATAAGTATTCAAATTGAAGATACCGGAATTGGTATTCCAGCTAATAAATTAGGGAGTATTTTTAATGAATTTACCCAAGCTGATAACTCAACTACTCGGCAATTTGGAGGTACTGGTTTAGGATTAACTATCAGTAAGCAATTGGTTAATATGATGAAAGGAGATATAGGAGTAATTAGTGAACTAGGTAAAGGTTCAACTTTTACTTTTACCTTAGAATTACCAATCGCAAAAATTCAGCATGAAGAAATGCTTAAACATAATCAAATAAATGTTGTAGATCAATATAAATCACTAGAAAATACCAAAGTTTTAATCGTTGATGATAATGTCGTGAATCAAAGAATTTTACAAGAACAATTAGAAAACTTACGGATTAATACTAAAACAGTTGCTAGTGCTGAAGATGCTTTAAAAGCTTTGCATGAAGACTCTTACTGGTTAGCAATAATTGACTATTTTATGCCATTTATGGATGGTGAACAATTGGGTAAAATTATCAAAGAAAGTCCAAAAATTAAAGATACAATATTAGTTATGTTATCGTCTGCCGGTTATCAACAAGGAATTTCTAACTTAAAGAAAATTGGTTTTTCCGGACATTTAATTAAACCACTGTCACAAAAACAATTACAGCAAGCATTGTTGGCAGTAAGGTTATCTTTTGAACAAAATAAATCATCAGAGTTTATTACCATGGAAAAAGTTAATAAATTTCAGTTTAAAAATAAATATAAAGCTTATTCTGATATATCAGCCTTATTGGTTGAAGATAACGATGTGAATCGTTTGGTGGCTAAATCTATGTTAGAACAGCTTGGTTGTCAAGTAACTCAGGCAATTGATGGAATCCAAGCATTACAAATATTAGAGCAGAAAAGTTTTGACATAATTTTTATGGATATCAATATGCCTGGTATGGATGGTTATGAAACAACTAAAAAAATTCGAGAATTTAAAACTAATAATATTATTGTAGCGATGACAGCTAACGCCATGCAAGGTGATGCAGAAAAATGTTTAGCCAATGGTATGGATAATTATATAGCTAAACCAATTGGTTTGGAACGTATTTTTAATGTAATAAAACAATATTATCCTGATAAGCAACTACCTGATAAAATAGCAAATTTAAAACTAAAAGACCCGTATGAACCAATTTTATATAAATCTAATAATTATAAAAAAATTTTATTAGTAGAAGATAATCCAACAAATTGTTTTGTAACAACTACTATTTTGGAAAAAATAGGCTGTAAAGTTGAGATTGCTGAAAATGGTAAAGAGGCAGTAGAAATTTGTGCTAAATATAAATACGATCTAATTTTAATGGATATTTCTATGCCAGTAATGGATGGTATTGAAGCAACTAATTTTATTCGTCAATTAGATAAAAATACTCCGATTATTGCTATCACTGCCAACTGTCAAAAAACAGATATCGAACGTTATTTATCTGTTGGTATGAACAATTGTTTACCTAAACCAGTAAGTATAGAAAACTTAACTTTAATTGTGAATAAATACACTTCTGCTTTTCCAGAAATAAGCATTCAATTAGAAAATCAGTCCCAAATCGATAATTTACCAATTTTTGATCCAATTCAGGCTAAACGGATTGCCATAGGTAATATTAATATTTTACATAAAATTATCGATATATTTACCCAAGATACTCCTAATCAATTACAAAAGTTACAAATAGCATTAGAAGCCAATAATCAAAAAGATGTGGAGCGTTTAGCCCATTCATTAAAAGGAAGTGCTCGTAGTGTGGGAGCTTCTAGGTTGGGAGAAGTAGCCTTTGATGCTGAAACTTTTGCCAAACAAGGAGACTTAAATCAAATAGAGCAAAAAACATTTTTTAGTTTACAAGAAGAATTTAATAAATTACAGGGAGTTTGGGAACAAACTGATTGGGATAATTTATTATGAAATATTGATAACTATATTATTTTGCCAAAAGTTGGACTTCTAGATAAATTTATAGATAAGGTATTAATATATAGTTTATGACATTTTAACTAAGGTATGATCTTCATCTATTAATTCTTTTATGATTATTTCAGATATTATATTCCAATCACCTTTTGCTAACCCTGCTCCCATTGTGCAAAACAATTACACCCATGTATTATTACATCAAATTTACCATCTAAAGCTAATTTTATCAAATCGCCTTTTATAATCTTCATATTTTTTGTACCATAAATATTCTTTACTACCGATCAGATCAATGCCATTAAGTTAAGGAAAATTTAGTGGAGTCCAAAGCGAAGCTTTGATATTATTAACTTATAAATTAAATACTTACAAAGCTAACGCTTTGAACTCCAAAAACCTTATTTTCTTAACTT
>DAOUSL010000374.1 GCA_030627235.1 Thioploca sp. | reverse complement strand
TTTTATGGATTCCTGACATCAGGAAAACGATGATATACCATAGCGTTGAAAGCAACAACATGGTATATTAGTCTTTACTTAATTAACCAACCTATAAACCCTTATGTCAAAGAAAATCAAGCCGATAGTATTAGACAAAGTTTTCGTCCCTCTTAACGAGAAACAAACCTTAATTAAGGACAGTTTTGCATCAAAGCATCAAATATTAATAGGTAGTGCAGGTACCGGCAAAAGCTTTTCTGCTTTAAATCTCGCATTAGAATTAGTGTTAGATAAACAATCTAATTATAATAAGATTATTATAGTGAGAGCGTCAGTACCCTCGCGTTCAATCGGATTTTTAAAGGGCACCTTAGAAGAAAAGATCGCAGTCTACGAAGCTCCATACTCAGCAATAGTAAATGATCTAACCAAACGTATGCCAATTGTTGAACAAGAAATGTTCGATTCTAATTACGAAAAAGCTAAATATCTGGGTGTTATAGAATTCATAAATACTTCATACTTGCGTGGAATTACGATGTCTAATGCAATAATCATATTTGACGAATGCCAATCAGCGAGCTTTCATGAACTTGACAGTCTGTTAACAAGGTTAGGTGAAGATTCTAAGCTGGTATTATGTGGTGATTCAGCGCAAAATGACTTGAAAATAGGTGAATCAGGATTAGGTAAAATGTTGAAAATTATTAATCACATGAAAACTAATTTTAACATTATAGATTTTAAAACATCTGATATTGTAAGAAGCGGGTTTGTGAAAGATTACCTTGTAACTAAAGAGTTATTGGAGGCGCAAAATGAAAAATGATAGAAAATGGATTACTCATAGCACTGAAACAATATTGAAAAATAACGATCAAGATGAAGGATGGGGAGATTGACATGAAACCTTTTTGGGAAGACGCTCCCGCATGGGCTAATTATTTAGCTATGGATAAACTAGGTGGTGCGTGGATGTGGTATGAGAAAAAACCAATTATTGTTATGCAAAGTGGTGAATTTGATAATGTTGAAGGCAATGATGGAATGGTAGAATTTGCAATGCTACGAGGCGATGAGTGGGAAAGTTCACTACAGGAGAGGGTACAAAATGCCAGTTCATGACGCAGGAAAAGGTGGTGAACGTAGACCCACTGACGAAGTAAAATATGGAATTAATTACGATGAGTTAAACTTCAATCGCGATAAAGCATCTGAAATCGAATTAGTTCGTGAAATTATTGGCAAGAAAACTTACAGGTTTAAAAATGAAGATTAAACATAGATACATTTACACAGCATTAGCTTTCATACTGCCCTTGTTCATTGTATGGATAGCAGGTTTCGATTTGTTTCAAGGTCGGTCTAAAGAGCTTGCAGCCTCATTATGTGTCAGTATTTGGGGTGCCGTGGTTACATATACTTGTCCATTTTACAACATTGATAAGAAGTAAATAAAAAAGGGCTTAATTAAAAGCCCTTTTAGTTTTTATTGCAAAACCCAGTTAGAACCATTAGAACATACAAAATATTGTTTTTCTGTAGCTTTAAAATCACAGTGAATAAATCTGCTATTGGGATAATAACACACCCTTGTGTAAGC
>DAOUSL010000313.1 GCA_030627235.1 Thioploca sp. | reverse complement strand
TTGTAGAAGTTAGGGAGAATTAATTTTAAAAGGGGAATGGCAAGTTTTAACTCGCCATTCAAATACTACGAAGCACACTAAATTTAATGGTCATTTGAACTCGACACTCTGACAACCAAAGAATTAAGTGAGCTTCCATTTTAACATACAATAAAATGGTGTAAGCAAATGACTACAAAAATCTTAATAATTTGCCCAAAGGCAAGAATGTTTATGGGAGGTTGTGATGAAAGCTAAATTCACAGCCAGTCAGTTGGCAACTGTATTCTTAACTGGGTTAATCGCTACTAATAGTTGGGCGGACGCAACTTTAACAGGTGTACACTTTATTGATACTGGTGCAACTGTTAATAAACCAATTCATAACCCTACAGAAGATCCTAATTTATTTACCAAAGGTGGTTATATAGTTTTTCAACCACTAAATCGCGCTGGATTAAGTCCATTTGTAGAATCTATTCTTGGTAGTCAATATTCAATTACCTTGTCTGATGGCAATTATGAGGTATGGCAATATGTAGATCCACATAATCTAACTGGTAATACTTTACAATGGGCAAGTCAAGGTGATTCTTTAAAGATTACTGTAGCTAACAATCAGATAACATATACTGGTGGTTTAGCAATACCAGGTAATATCTTAGATTTTCCAGTAGTTATTGGAGATAATAGTGCTATAGATCCAGAGGTGAAGACTAAAATTGATGCTCAGTGTGAACCTAGCAATGGTCAAATTGGCACTGACACATTGCCAGACCGTCAATTAGTATGTGCAACTGCCGCAGATGCACCACTTACAGGCGAAACATGTAATAAAATAACTGAAACTATTTCACAGACAACAATAGATGCATTAACAGGAAATAATATATCTACGTACGGTAATATTACCATCGCAGGCGATATAACAGTGAATTCTTGGTGTAATTATGGCAAGTTAGTTAGTGATGAAGTAAATCCAAATATTAATATATATTTTACCGAATACTTGGTAAACCATGGAGATATAATAGCTGTAGATTCAACTGTAGACACTGTAGCAGGCGGCAATATAACCTTCTCTTCTCCATTTAACACTGACATTCCAGGTGTTAATGCTCTTCAAGGAGAATTATATAATTTCAGCATGATTAAAGCTGGAAATGCTAAAGCATTTAATTTACCTGGTGATGGAAATCCTAATAGTTTTACTCAAAGTATATCTATTGGTGGTCAAATTACAACTAATGATTTAAAAAATGTATATCAATACGGCACTTTAAAATCTGGAATAGGCAGTGCAATCACCTTTGACGATTTTTGGGATGCGTGGAATTGGGAGCATAGTGCTGGAACAGATGGTACTGGCGGTCTTGCTACACCGTCTAGTAATGGTGGCAATCTAACCATTAATACAGCTAATTTTAGTGCTGGAGCTTCATTTACTGTAGCAGGTAATGGCGGTAATGTTAAGATTACTAATAATGATGACTGTGGAAATAATCCAGATGCAAATCCAGGTTGGTGTAGAAATGAACTTGAAGGTGGTGTAGGTGGAAATTTAAATATATTGACAAATAATGGTTCAATAACTGGAGCAGCATTAAGTGGTAATTCAGTATATGTAGAACCTGATGGTTTAGAAATTACTGCTGGAACTACTATTGTTGCTGATAAAGAAATAGTTTTATATGGCGGTGATAATTTTGAGTTAAAAATTAATGGTTTAGCGGAGAATGCCTTAAAAGCAGGTACAGATATTATTTTAGCTGTAGGTGCAGGTGGTACTATTGATTTAACTGGTAATTCAGGACAAATATTTAAAGTTGCTGAAGGTGGTAAGGTTATTTTTCATTCAGAGAACCCACCAAAATTAGATGCAGGAGTAACATTACAAGCTCTTGCTGGCGATGCTACAGTTGAAGTTTTAGCTGCAAAAATTATTTATCATGTAATGGTTAATAGCAGTAATTATTCTGGTTTAGCCAATGATGTGCAAACAATATCCGTGGATATTAATAATGCGGGCCCAAATCAAGATACTTACAACTTAAATTTAGTTAATACAGATAACTTAACAGTAAATAATTTACCTAGCACCATTACTATAGACGGCTTGAGTTCTAAAACTATAGAATTTGAAGCTACTTATGCAAATGCTGCTAATATTAGCAATAATTTGTTATTAACTGTAACTTCTAATCATGATGCTACAGTAAGTGCAAACGCAGATATTAGGTTAACTACTACTGCCACTTGCGTTAAACCAATTGGTAAAATTGTAGATGCAGCTACAAATTGTGGAATTACACAGTTATGTAATTTGGAATGGGCAGATCATAAAGCCTATAGTCGGTATATTCGTCAATTCACTAGAAAATTATTTCGCGCAGGCGACTTAACTAA
>DAOUSL010000317.1 GCA_030627235.1 Thioploca sp. | reverse complement strand
GTGCTGATTCTCTTAATATTATCACTTCTTCTGATGCTCGTAATTCCTTTATACATTGTCTTTAATTTTGGGTCACTACTATTCGGGAATTGCTATAGTTCACGTTTCGGGGTGTTTAGTACCTCAAAGTGGACTAATTTCTTCTCTGTAATATGATATTCACAAGTTGCCTTTTCAGAATTAAGTGCATGAAGTTTGGCATAAACTCCTTTATTTTTTTTGTGTTCGGCTTGGATTATTCTAGTTGCTTCTAATTTAGCTATTTTGGCTGCTAATTTATCTTGTGCTATAATAACGTTTGGGATACTCATAGTAATGTTCTCGTTGGTTTGATGGACAAGATATTTGCCCATCATGATTAGTTATACAAAAAAGTCTTTTTTTGGATCAATTATCAGTTCAATTTTGGCTTTTTCTGGTTCTGGTGGCGGTGCTGGCATTGGAAGTGGTGGCATAATAATTATCATGCCTTGCATGTAGACACCACATAAGGTGCAGATTAAAACATTAAACATTTTGTTGCTCCATTTATAATTTGTACTAAAGATGTTGCTAAGTGTTGGCCTATTTCTTGAGCCATTTTGTTTATCTGGTTAATGTCCAGAGGGTTCGTTTGTAAAGTAGGTTCTTGTGAGGTAAGTTCCATTTGTGAAGTAGGTTCTTGTGGTACAACAAGTTCCGCTTGTGGACTTACTTCTTCATATCCATGTTCTTTAGCGTATTCGATACAAATTTTATCTACCATGGATGATAATGATCGACCATCTTCAGTTGCCTGAAGTTTTAGCCAATTCTTTAGGTCGGGTTCAAAATACACTGTACATCGACCTCCATTTCTTTTGCTGTTGTATACACTATTTACTGTCATAAGTTGGTCTGCTTAGTTGGTTTATGGATTCCTGCAATGCACTCTACTTAGCCAATTAGTTGAATGTTACTTGAGTTGTTCACAATTCAACTATAGTTAGATTTAACAATCTAACTAAAAACGTATTACTTTATTTCATAACGTTTTCTTGGGTTAAAATTATTACAATGTTACCGACTATGATTAAGCCGGTAATATTTGTAATAACTTGTGGATTCTATAGATGATTTTTTCCCCAGAGAATCCGATTCAAATTGTTAAAGAGCAGTAACAGTCGAGTCCACTCACGCCACGTGGAGGCTAGGTTTTTGTGAGCATATTCAGTTCAGACCTGACAGGTTTTAAAAACCTGTCAGGTCTTTACCTTTGATAATTCCTTTAATATATGGTATAAAGTGGTTAGTCTATTTTCGTATAAATAGGCTTACCCAGTGTTACTTCTAAGCGAGACAGTATTTGACGGGTTTTATCGCCATGAGGGATGCCAGTTTTTCCCGCCCATCGGTACACTATCTGTCCAACGAAGTCTGGATCATATTCATTCTCTTTTGCCCAAGAGGACATAGAATGGCCAACTTTTTTCATCAGTTTTGCACGTACCTTTTGCTGTGGTGTTACTCTTTTAGTCATTGACCTCTCTCGTTTATTTTTTTGCGTTTCTGTGTAGGGATTCGCATGTTTTCCGAACTGTTGATGACAATTACACGCTTGATTGAGCGTATTATCAATACAATATACGCAATTATTTACATTTTTTATATACTATTGTTTTTATAAGGTTTTTTGTAGGAAAAAATGACTATTGGTGATAGACTTAAAAACGTAATAAAGAATAAAGGATTTAAACTAACTGAATTTGCAAGAAAATCTCATATACCATATAGGACATTACAGGGATATGTGGCAAATGAAAGAATGATAGGAACAGATGCAGTTATAAAAATATGCTCAGAATTGCGTATAATTTCAGACTGGCTATTAATGGGTGAAAACTTACCATATAACACACCATTCGAGAAAGAGCCTCAGACAGCAGAAGAAATAGACAAGGTCATGAAGGATTTAAATCCAGAACAAAAGCAAGAGATTTTGTCTAGGAGTTTGGAAATGAAGAAGATGAATAAATTGGAAGAACGTTTGAAAAAACTAGAAGAAAAGTTATGAATAATTAGAGGGGAAACTGGAGGGGAAAATCTAATTTCTAGAATTGGAAACAAGGGGAAATAAACGGAAATATACTCGTTTATTTAAAGCCCGTTTTTTTAGTATGGAATATTTTGGATAATCCTTTGCCTAACCTTGTAACTAAACGGAATCGCTTTTTTATTTTCTTGTTTATTTAAAACCCATCGCTGCGAGACATGGAGAGGCAAGCCGAAGTCGAGTAGTCCGTGACTAGCCGAGGTTCAAAAATATGAAGAAACAGTTAAAGCGTAGCGGCGTTTCTTG
>DAOUSL010000030.1 GCA_030627235.1 Thioploca sp. | reverse complement strand
GTTCTTCCTTGTTCGCCTTTGGATGTTCCAGACTTTATAACTTATTCCCAAGCGTTTCAATGCCAATGCTATTCCTCTTTGACTTACCCCAAATCGCTCAGCTCTTTCATATTGATAAGCATCTGGATATAGTTCAACATCTTTTTTTAACTTTTCCATATCTTGTTGCTCCTTTTTCTCTTGTTAGTTTAGGCTCTAATCTATTATTCCATCTAACTAAAGTTGTTTTACCTATATTAAAATACTTCGCTGTTTCTTCATAATTTAACTTTTGCTTTTATCTCAAATACTTTCTTTCTGAAATCTACTGAATATGTCATAATCTTTTACGCTCTTTTTTCTTACTCTAATTTTATTTGAAATATTATATCCTATTTATACTATTTTTGCTATATGAGGTGACTTTTACTGAATATGATAAATTTGTTCAAGCAACTGGTAAAAAGAAACCAGATGATGAAGGCTGGGGACGTGGTAATCGGCCAGTAATTAATGTTTCTTGGAATGATGCTAATGCTTATACTAAGTGGTTAAGTAAATAGACTGGTGAGCAGTATAGATTGCCTTCAGAAGCTGAATGGGAATATGCAGCTCGGGCTACGCAAACTAAATATTGGTGGGGTAATACAGCTTCTCATGAATATTCTAATTATGGTACAGATGAATGTTGCGATGGTTTAATAAAAGGAAAAGATAAGTGGAAATATACATCTCCAGTAGGTTCTTTTAAAGCTAATCAATTTGGCTTGTATGATACGGTTGGTAATGTTTACGAGTGGTGTGCTGATGGCTGGCATGATAACTATAAAAATGCTCCAACTGATGGTAGTGTGTGGGAAAAAAGCACTAAATATAGAGTGTTGCGTGGTGGAACGTGGGAATATGATTCTTACTCTTCTCGTGCCACTGACCGTAATCATACCTTCCCAGTTATTTTGAGCTACAGGGTTGGATTCCGGGTTGTACGGACTTTTTAACCCTTTACTCTTTAAGTTTTTGAATTTTTTTTGGTTGTCTGAATCAGGATTTAAGGATTAACAGGATAAAACCTAAAACCAATAATAACTTAGGAAATCATGGTTTTTAATCCTGTAAATCCTGATTCAGATATTTTGTTTACCGATACAACCAAACCCGCATCAACGACAACAATTTATCCGTCTCAACCGGTTTAGCTAAATAATCATTAGCTCCAGCTTCAATGCACTTGGCTTTATCATCTTTCATGGCTTTGGCAGTGAGAGCTATAATAGGTAAATCATGATGTTTTTCTTGCTTACGAATTTCCCGAATTGCCTCATAACCATCCATTTCTGGCATCATAATATCCATCAAAACTATCGCAATATCATCATGTTTTCGTAAAAGTGTCAAACCTTCTTTCCCATTTACTCCACAGACAACATCAGCATCATAATTTTCTAAAACTGTAGCTAATGCAAAAATATTTCGCTCATCATCATCAACAATCAAGACTTTTTTATGTTTTAAAATAGCTTTCTTATCATGTACCATATGCAGCATTTTACGTTTACTACCAGATAAATTAGCTTCCAACTGATGCAAAAATAAAGTAGCTTCATCGACTAAACGTTCGGGAGAACTTACTGGTTTTATTGGGATTTCATTTGAACATTTTAATAATAACGCTTCCTCTTCTATGGTTAAATTACGATCAGCATAAACTATTATAGAAATTTTACATAGCTGGCTTTTTTCTTGTTGCATTCTCTCCAATAAATTGCCACCAGAACCTTGCTCTAAATCCATGTCCAGAATTACGCAATCATAGGTTGTGGCTAACAATTTATTACAAGCTTCTTCACTGGTTGTAGATATTTCAATTTGTAAATCTTCATCTGCTACCAAATCCATAATTTTTTGTTTATTTGGCTCGCTATCTACTATAACTAACAGTGTTTTCACAGTTTTAGCTAGGAATATTTCAATTTTCTGAAAAGCTTCTTTCAATTTCTCCATACTTATTGGTTTAACTAAATAACCAATTGCTCCCATTTTTTTCGCATCTATAGTCTGGTCAGTGGCAGACATAAAATGTACTGGAATATGGCGAGTGCTTGGGTTGTCTTTCAATTTCCGCATCAGAGTTAAGCCATCTAATTTAGGTAAACCAATATCCAAAATTATGGCATCTGGTTTATATTCATCCGCCAAATTAAGACCAGCTAGACCATCTTCTGCCAATAGACATTTAAAACCTTTTTCTTTAGCTAATTCAATAATAATATTGGAAAATTTGCGGTCATCTTCTATTACTAAAATGGTTATATCAGTGTCTGATAAATCATTCCTATCATCGACTAACAAAACTTCTTTTGGTAAATCATATTCTTTTGTTAATAATGGCTGTTCGACTTTAGATGTTGACGGCGGTAAAGATTGAGATGCTTCTGGCAGATATAAAGTAAAGGTACTACCTTTATCAGGTTCACTTATCAAAGTTAATTCACCGCCTAATAAACGAGCTAGTTGTCGGGAAATGGATAATCCCAAACCAGTGCCACCATAACGTCGGCTAGTAGAGCCATCTGCCTGTTGGAAAGCTTCAAATATGCTTTGTTGTTTGTCTTTAGGAATACCAATTCCACTATCAGTTACGCTGATAGCAATAGTTTTAGATAGTTCTAATTTATCTACGTTAACTGGCAGTTCCGTCGGATATTGGACGGTTAATTTTACTTCACCTTCACCAGTAAATTTAAGTGCATTGGAGAGTAAGTTATTAATAATCTGCTTGATACGTTGACTATCCGTCACTAAATTATCTGGTATATTACTGGCAATTGTGAGGTTAAATGTCACCTGTTTATCATTCGCAATTGGGGCAAACTTTTGTTCAATAGAAGTAAGTAATTTACTTAGTGAAACATTTTCCCACTGCACCTCAACTTTGCCAGCTTCAACTTTGGACAAATCCAGAATATCATTGATTAGAGTCAGTAAATCATTCCCAGCACTATTGATAGTTTGGGCATATTCCACTTGTTTGGAATTCAAATTACCAGAAGTATTTTCGGTCAATAGTTGAGATAAAATAAGCAGACTATTTAATGGAGTACGCAATTCATGTGACATATTAGCTAAAAATTCTGACTTATATTTACTAGCTAATTCCAATTCTTCTGCTTTCAGGACAATAGCAGCTTTAGCTTTTTCCATCTCAATTTTACTGACTTCTAAAGCTTGATTTTTATCCTGAACTTCTATTTTCTGCCGTTCTAAATCTTTAGTTCGTTCTCCAAGAACTTCATTAGATTGGCGTAATTCTTCTTGCTGAGACTGCAATTCTTCATTAGTCTGTTGTAGTTCTTCCTGTTGACTTTGTAATTCCTCTGACTGTTGCTGACTTTGTTCAAGCAATTTCTGCACCTTTGAACGGGAATTAGCAGTGTTTACTGCTATCCCAATATTTGGCATAATTTGTTCAAGAAAGCTATATTGAATATCAGTAATTGCTGTAGTAGAGCCAATTTCAATTACTCCTTTCACTTCATTTTCGTATAAAAATGGTAACAATATTACATGTTTCGGTAATGATCTGGCTAAACCAGAACTAATGATTGCTGGACATTCTTCTGGAGTTTGAGTACGTCGAATGATTTTTTGTTCCAATGCAGCTTGACCAGCTAACCCTTCAGTAAGTTTAGTTTTATTAGTTACTTTGCTTTCTTGCAGATAGGCATAACTAGCGATTAGTTGCAGATGTTTCTGATCTTCCGTCAATATATAAAATAAACCGATTTCTGCTTCTATATAAGTAGTTAAAAAAGAAATAGTTTTTTTGCTCATGGAGAAAATTTCTTGTTCCCCAGCAATTTGGCTATTTAACTTGGCTTGACCTGATTTTAGCCAGTCTTGCACTTTATTTTTATTAGTTGCATCAGCCAATTTAGTGACCGCAACTTCCAACGCATTTTGAATTTTGGTAAAGTCTCCTAAATATTCAGTTTTAGTGGTGATAACATTACCTTCTGCTAATCCCTGCGACACCTGCACAATGTCTCTTATCACTTCTCCTAGATAAAATAACGTGGTGTCTAAACCATCTTTGATTTGGGCAAAGTCTCCATTGTATTTGGCTTTAGGCATAACTTGTAAGTCGCCGACCGCTAACCCTTGTGAGACTTGCACGATGTCGTTAATTACTAGCTTTAAATTGGCTAAACTGGCTTCCAACGCATCTTTTACTTTGACAAAATCTCCTTTATATTCTGCTTTGGGTGTAATGTTTAAGTTGCCAGCCGCCAATCCTTGCGATACTTGTACAAAATCCTCACTCAATGCTTTGAAATAATTAGCTAAAGTATCATACGCCCGACCAATATCACCAATCTCATCTTTACGAACAATAATTTTAGCCAACTTAGTTGTATCAATCCCAGTCAAAGTCGCATCATCAGTAGCCAAACTACGAGCCGCTTCAGTAATCACCAAAATAGGTTTAGCTATGGAATTACCAATCAAAATAGCAACTATGATTACAATCATCACAGATAACATACTCATAACTAAGATTAGTACACTGCCAGTTTGAAAAGCAGTATCCGCCGCATTTTTAGCATTTTCAGAACCAACAATATTAGTTTCCAACATTATTTTCATCAAACTAAAAGCTTGTTGGAATACATCATTAGCTTCCCCAATACTCAGAGCTTGAGCTTTATCATCATCATTAGTTTGCGAAAATAAAATAACTTGGGCATTCAAACGTAAAAATTCATCCAGAACTTTACTAAATTTTTCAAAAGCCTCGGTTTCTTCCCCTACATCTAAAGTTTTAGCAAATCCGGCAAGTGCCTCATTAATAGTTTCTTCATGAGTTTTAATATTATTTTCCAGAGTTCTCATAGTTTCATCGTCTGGAGAGATGATATGATTTTTCTGGGCTTCGAGTGTGTACATTAAAGCAAGTTCTGCATTATTGAGATTAATTATGCTAGGCAAATAGTTTTCACTCACCTCATTGGTAGCATTTTTTGCAGCATAGAGTTGAACCATTGCCACTCCACCAACAGTAGCAAGCGGAATAAAAGAGATAGCTATCAATATCAGGACTAATTTATTACGTATAGAACGAGTAAAGAAAGATTTTTTGGTATAAGTAGTTCGCATTTTTATTAGGATGTGTAATCAATTAAAAAAATTAAAAAGCCATACTAATAGTATAACAGAAGCCACTATGGCAATTCTTAATTATGAATTCTTAATTAAATTCAAAATAAATATCAATTGCTTATATTATTGTAGTTTATCCAATCAAAAAATGCTATAGTTGATAAATTGTGTATAATTAAGGCAGATATTAGAACTTCTTCATATAAATTATTTTAAAAGGCTCAATAATGGAATTAAATCTTATTTTACAACGTATTACTGATATGCAAGAGCGAGTTAACTCTCTTAGGGGGTATCTTTGACTATCCGATTAAAGATGAGCGTTTAGTTGAAGTTAATCGAGAATTAGAAGATCCAAAATTATGGAATAGACCGGAGAAAGCTCAAGCTCTTGGTCAAGAAAAAGTAAGCTTAGAAAAGGTGGTTTATACCATAAATGATCTGACTACTGAGCTTGCTGATGGATTGGAATTATTAGAATTAGCTCAACAAGAAACTGATGAGGATACTGTAACAGAAGTCTGTCAGGATTTAGATGAATTAGAACAACAACTAGCTCAATTAGAATTTTCTCGTATGTTTGCTGGAGAAATGGATGCTAATAATGCTTTTTTAGATATTCAATCTGGTTCTGGTGGTACAGAAGCTCAAGATTGGGCTGATATGTTATTGAGAATGTATTTACGTTGGACTGAAAAACAGGGGTTTGTTACTGAAATAGTAGATTATTCTCCGGGTGATGTTGCTGGTATAAAATCGGTTACTGTCCGAGTTACTGGGGATCATGCTTTTGGTTGGTTGCGTACTGAAATTGGAGTTCATCGTTTAGTGCGTAAATCACCATTTGACTCTGGAAATCGACGACATACTTCTTTTGCAGCAGTATTTATTGCTCCTGAGATTGATGATAATGTTGAAATAGATATTAATCCAGCTGATTTACGTATTGATGTTTATCGGGCTAGTGGTGCTGGTGGACAGCATGTTAATCGTACTGAATCCGCAGTTCGTATTACTCATTTGCCTACTAATACTGTAGTTCAATGTCAAAATGATCGTTCTCAACATAAAAATAAAGCTACTGCAATGAAACAGTTACAAGCAAAATTATATGAATTAGAGATGAAACAACGTCAATCTGAACAACAGGAAATAGAAAGTGGTAAGGCAGATATAGGTTGGGGCAGTCAGATTCGTTCTTATGTGCTAGATAAATCACATATTAAAGATTTGCGTACTGGTGTGGAGAATACTAATACTCAAGCTGTATTAGATGGTGATTTAAGCAAGTTTATTGAGGCTAGTTTAAAAGCTGGAGTATAATTTATTACATCGTTTCCTAAATAACGAAAGTAATATAACTATGTATGATTGTATTAACGACGTGAAATTGACCAAACAGTTAATTAAGGACTGTAGGATGTAATGAGTTTACGAATTACATCTTGATGCAATTCCCTTCGGTCATTGCATCCTACATTTATATACCATTATCTAAAGATTTAAAGTAAGTTTTTTATGTATATTTTAAATTCTAAATATTTTCATGAATATTGCATATACATTTAGCTCACTCAAGATTTTTATCTGAATCAAATTTGGAGAATATTAATGAAAAAATATCTGTTTGTACTTATGTTGTTGTCTTATGCAATACCATCTTATGCGATGCCACCTTATTTTGGCATTAGTGTAGGAACAAACTTATCTTTTAAAAATAGTACTTGTGTTACGGCTGCTAAAAAAAACCTTAGTAAAAATGGATTTAAAAATATTGTTCAATATAAAAATAGTTCAACTGTATTTGCTGCGTATCGAAAATCTGGGCCATACCAATATAAAGCTTTAGTTAAATGTTTAGCTGATTCTGGAGTATTGATAGTAGTTGCAGCCGCTGACGTACCAAAGAATGCGAAAAATAAGGCTGATGTTTTACGGCAAAAAATTCAGCAGTATAAAGGAATGAATTCTTCGTACAGTAAACAATCCGTTCATACAACACAAGCTGTAACCCATAATACTAAAGGTAATACTTCAGCTGATTGGGATCACTCTTTAATGGGTAAAAAAGAATGTATGGCTAATGCTGAACGTTCTTTAAGAAGATCTGGATTTTATAAGAATTTGAATTATGACGAAAATTCTGTATATGCTAATAATAAACATAGCTATAAGGCAGTTATACGTTGTTTGACCGATAATAAAGAAATATATTATGAAGTTACTGGTGGTAAAAAAAGTACGAGAGATAATTTGGTAGAAGATTTGCGAAAAGATTTTTACTAAACGTAATAAATTAGATAATATACATAGTCACCCACCAAAATATTGTATATAATGGTGGGGAAATTATTTCAATTTAGAATTGTATTAATATCCGTTCTCATTATGAAAATCTGGAAAAGGCATCTGATTACCCATAACTGTCCATATTATTTTAGCAACATTTTCCGGAGCAATAATAGTATAATTATTATTCATTGTAGCAAGTTTATCTCTTAATTGCTGACGGATTTTTTCATCACCAGTAAGATCAAAAATAATTTCAATATCATTACTAACAGCGATCATTTCATCTAAATTTACTATTTTAACCTCATTGTCTTGTGCTAATAATCGACCTGAAGTTTCCTTCAATTCTGCGACACAAACAAGATTAATTCCATGTTTATCTAATTCTAACAGTCGTTCTAAAAATACCGATCCTACTCTGCCAAGTCCGATTATAGCTACATTTTGTTGTTCCATTAGAATTCCTTTGTTGAGAACACCGTTTTACCTTCCACCAGATTAGAACGTTTAATTGATGTTAAATTCTTTAAATTCAAATCTGTATTAATAGCAGTATAAATTGCTCGAAATATATATTCACCATCTACATTTGGTTGCACGGTAAAATCTAGCAGTCGCTGACTAGTTTCTGTTATAGCAACATTACGTTTCCAAGGCTGTGGTTTTTCATGTAATTGCCATTGTTTAGATTCTGCCCTAGTTACAAACCATAAATCTTTGCCAATAGTTATTGTTAACCAGATGTCTACTGGAATAGTCCGAGGATTTTTTTCTATTAAGTCTAATCGTAAAATTTCTCCAACTAAATATTTTGGTTGCAATTTTTCAAATTCTAATTGAGTTAGTACTATCTTACCCAATTCAAGTGTCTGTAATCTCCGCATAATTTGAGCAACTAAATCACGAAACATTTCTTCATGTAACATTTCTTCTTCTGATGACATAGCTAATACTGCTTGTTCATCAAACATGTAATCTCGCAATAGACTAATACGTTGTTTTTCTAACAATACATTATCATTTGGTTTACGAACCTCCATTGCAACTCGATAATTTAATTCAAATTCTTCTTGTTTACCAGAAATAGAAGAGACAGTTAATACTCGCCGATCTATCGTTTCATTAGTTAAATATATTATCGCTTGAGCAGCATTAGGATTGGAAACAACCTGAATCCCTTGTTCAGTTAAAAGCCGTTGTATTTCAGCAGAAATTTTATCAGCAGAATCCGATTTTATATAGACAAAACTCATATTAAAATCTGCTTCACCACGTAGATGAAAACCACATCCGTTAAGAAACAAAAATAAAACCAAAAATAGATATTTTTTATTCATAACTATCTATCATCATTCATTAATGTTGGTAAAGCAGCTTGTAAATATACCATCATCGACCATAAAGTTAAAACGGCTGCTATGTATAATAATACAAAACCAATTTCGTAAACTGGTTGATCTAAAAATGGTTCTTCATATAATAACATTAGTAAAGCCAACATCTGAGCGGTGGTTTTTACTTTACCAATTACTGATACTGCTACTTTAGCTCGTTGTCCAATCTCAGCCATCCACTCTCTTACGGCTGATATAGTTATTTCTCGACCAATAATTATAGCTGCTGGAATAGCCAACCATGGGGTAGGATGAGCTTCTACTAGAAATACCAATGCAACAACAACCATCAATTTATCAGCAACTGGGTCTAAAAAAGCTCCTAATTTAGATGTTTGGTTCCAACGTCTTGCTAAATAGCCATCTAGCCAATCGGTTAAAGCAGCGAATGCAAATACAACAGCTGCTATTAAATTTGCTTCAGGTAAATAAAATACCCCGACAAATATTGGAATTAAACCAATTCTGACTGAGGTTAAAATGGTAGGAAAATTCATTATATGTTGTATAATTATTTGAATAGTATTCTAAATGAAATTCTATCATTGAAATAAATTACATTCAATTTACGGATAGTTATAAAATGTTTTATATTTTTATCTAACAACTAGTGTTTTAAATTAGTAAGACTCAAATAATCAGCTAAGCATTAATTTAAGCTTGGCAAAATATTTATTATGCTGGATATTCATCCAATGATAATGAAGTAAAGAATTTATGTAAAATACTTATTTGTTACATAATTCCATTCCTTTATTAGCAATAATTTCTATATCTGAATCAGTTTGTAAAATACTGTCTATTTTCAAAAAACTACCAGTCGCAACAGCCAATTCACTAATTGCATAATTTTTATTAGCAGCTTTAAAAGTAACAATACCAGGTGGAGTACATTCTAACTCTCCTTGAGAAACTGTAAATGGCCATTGTTCATATTCTTGCTTAGTAATTAACAATGGAGGATTTTTTCCAAGTTCGATAAGCTTTTGTTTATAATGAGCTAATTTCTGTTTGTATTTTTTATTATCTGGAAATAATTCTAGTAGATTAGTATACTCTCTCAGATTAGCTTCAATTTGGGATGATGGTATATTACGTAATTTCCGTAGTATCTTCTTTTCCTTAGATTTCTTTAACTTTAATTTAGCTCTTTTAACAAGTGCTTGTAACTTAGAATTATCCGAAAATTCAGATTCATTAGCTAACTTAATTGCCTTTTCATATTTACGATAACCTATTAAACTAGATATTTTTTTGACTGTACGTCTAATTTTTTTATTTCTAGTTCTAGTTTCTTGAGCTGTTTCAGCTTTATAAATTAAGGTTTTTATTCTACAATCAGAATCAATTTGCTCAGTACCAGTTTTAATAACTCTACTATATTTTCCAGTTTCATACCACTTTTTTAACTTTTTAAAATTTTTATCAATATGTTTCTTAGCTTTCATTGTGACTTTTTGTAATTCTGGTATATGAAAAGGTTCTGCTAAACGATAAGCTTCTCTATATTTACCTTCTTTAACAAGCTTTGGAACTAATACACTGACTATTTTTATTTGTTCTTGTTGTAATTTTTCTTTACAATCTTCGGTTAATTTCCTAATATCAGAATCAAAAGGTATATAAGGGCTACCTTGAACAAGTACTTCTTGATATTGCTTATCATTATATAAATATTTTAGTTCTGCTTGTATATCTTCACGTACCTCAATATATTCCTGTTTTTTTATATTTTCTGTTTCTTTACTAACTAATCTATTTAGTTTTTCAATATCTTCATCAAAATACATTTGATATATTAAAAATCTTGTTCTAAATAAACTTTCATCAGTTTCATATGATAAGGATAAAGTTGCTGTCAATATACCTATTAAAACAACTATAAATTTTACACTTACAAGATAGTTTATATGTATTTTCTGTAAAAAATCTTGCATATATGGTGTAATAAGCAATGCTGCAACTATTAAGCTTATGCCAGCAAAAAACAAATTCATTGCTAGTAATCCACCTATTAGCAACAATCCGATAACAAATAACCAATTAATAAATCGAAGTATATATTTCACTGTTTTTAGGAATTTAGGATATACATTAGTATTGATATACATTAGAATTTTGGTATTTATAGTAGTTTTATAAAATTACCATGGACGTGGTGGTGAAATTTTTCCACCCTGTGTTTCATGCCATGCTTGTTTAAGCAAATTGCGTATCATTTTTGAATAATTAACTTTGGATTTATTATTAAAGATATTTTTCCAAATTCTTAATAAATACCAACTACTTTCTAGTTGCATCCATAACCATGTTATGACTATCCCATGATGTTTACGATAATATAACAAGGTACTTCGCATTTGCCATAAATGAATCTGATTACCACTGGTAGATATGTCTAAATTGGTCAAACTTTTACAAGATTCTCCACCTAAATGCACAACAACCACATCTGGCCAATAGTATACCTCATAATCGGCATCTTTAAAACGTTTACACAAATCTACTTCTTCACAATATAAAAAAAACGTTTCATCAAAATAGCCTATTTTTTCTAATACTTTACGAGGCATAATGGAAAAAGCTCCAGGCACCCAATCTATACTAGCCTCTAGTTCAGAATCTGCCCAAGTACGATCCATACGGCCAAAAAACTTAGATTTAGGATATTTATTAGCTAAACCAGTTTTAACTAAAAAATGATTGAGTAAACTAGGAAACATACGTGCTGACGGTTGCCAACTATCATCTTGATTAATTAATCTAGCTCCACCTATACCAATTTTAGGATTAGCCTGCATATAAGCCAAAGCTCTTTCAAGAGCATATGGTCGTAAAAAAGCATCGGAATTTAATAATATTATATACTCGCCTTGTGCTTTAGCAAATCCTATGTTATTAGCTGCGGCAAAGCCTAAATTTTCGCTACTACAAATTAATTTAACATCTGGAAATTCGGCAGCAACCATAATTGCAGAACCATCTTTGGAGGCATTATCAATTACTATTATTTCATAATTAATAGTTCCAGATTCTTTAATCAAGGTCTTTAAGCAATCTCGTAATAAATTGCAGGTATTAAATGATACGATGATAACAGAAATTTGGGGATTATTCATGGTAATTATAAATGTTAAATTTAAAACTGCTTACTTTTTTATGTTGATCCCTACCGATACTACGCATCACAAATGATTCCAACTCTATAATTTTAATTTTGGTCAATTTAAGCTTCGAGCAAATATTAGACCAAATTTCTTAATTTAGGTTATTAAACAAACTTGATCTTAAATATAATAACCTAAACTCAATTTAAAAACTACTTCAAATTATTGGATTTAATATAATCGAAAGAATTGTTCCTAAATTTTATTTGGCAACACAATGTTTCAGAAGCCATTTAAACAGGAATCATACAATCAATATATCAAGGTATTAAAATATTTTTTTCTATCAAAAAGTTCAGTGGTTCTAAACCATTAAATACAATAGTTCCAGTTTCTAATCTATAACCTACAAATACGGTGAATTCGCCAGTTAAAGTCAAACTGCCTTCAAATATAAAGATATTAACTATCTTAGGTAGTAATGGATGTTCTTGTGCTACTAATAAATTGGTAAATTGGTTATCCCAAATTCGCCATGGTTTATAACTACGATTAAACAATTCTGTTTTATCTTCTAAATTAGTATATTTTACCACTAAGATGATTTCTGCTTTTTTACCTATATCGTCAGGGTCTACAAAAATTTGTGAGGTAATCCTAATCAATTTATTTTGTTGCAATTTGCGTTTAGTGGATTGTTCAATATCATCTAACAAACTAATAAAACAAGAATTACTGTCTAATAATTGTCCAGTAGGATTTATAGCTAAAGCATTAGGTGTATCACATTTTGTAGTTGACTGATCTGATTCAATATTATCTTTAGTTTCTATTTCAGTATCAAAATAAGGTATTGTAACTTGAGGCTTTTGCGATTCTTCAGTAACAATAATCTTAACAGTTTTTTCTTTACTATGATCTTGATTACTAATAGTTATTTCAGTTTCACCAATACTCAATCCAAGCAAAGTTAATTCACCTTCTGTTTCATCAAAATACTTTAAATCAAGAACTGACACTAATTGTAAATCTGGCATTTGTTGAATGAAAACCATAGCATCTTTAATTGTAAAAATATTGGTTTGTCCAACTATTAATTTAATAACTTTTTCTTCACTAGCATTGATTACATTAATTTTATCAGTGTTTTCAATTGGATTAGTTATTGTGCTAACGTTATCTTCATTATTTTCAGTTGGATTAGTATTAGCTATTGTACTAATATTGTCTTCATTCTTCGCAAGCAAACCATCATCATCAAAAATAGTCAAAGTTGCTTTAGAAATAATGTCAACTTCAGTATTTAATAAATTAATTTGAATAGTTTCAGTTGGTTCTTGTAGTTTATCATTAAAAATAGTGATATTAAACGATTTATTACTACAATCTTGATCTTCCCAAGTCAAAGAACCATAATTTAACAGATAATCAATATTTTGAGTAGCAGTTTCTGATTGTGCATTATAGTTAACAGTAATTTTGCCATCACAACCATTTTTACGAATAACTGTAATTTTAGCAGTTTGATCAGTTTCTCTAGCCACATAACTTGATGAAGATAATTGCACCCAACCCAAAAAATTACCATTAATATGGGAAGCTTTACCATCATTATCCATAGTTAATTCAAATACTTCAGTAGCAATTTGTTGACCTTTAATATTAACCAATGATATATCTTTATTATTATCTACTTCACTGATCCCATGATAATAATTGGTGGCAGTAGTTTTTTCACAATCCAAAGAAAAAATAGTAGTTTCAGCAGTAAGTTGCACATTATTAACTGGACAATCCTTATCAATTTCAGTGGTAATATATTGGCCACTTGTAGTTGACATAGAAACTATATTATTTTGTTGACTATCTAAAATACCATCATTATTACCATCACCATTATTAGGAGCTGCATTTTCTACCATATCAGCAGTTCCATCCTGATCGTTATCAAGAGCAAAAATAGGTTTACAAGCAATATTTGGTTCTATAATAATAGTTTCATTATCACCTTCACAAGCTTCCCAACCAGTTAAAGTATAATCCATTGATTCTGGAGTAGCAGTCAATTCAAATTTAGTTGAACCATCTGGGAAATTCATTTGAATCTTAGTAATTTGACCACCGTGAACAGCTTCTATAGTTTCCTCACCATAGGTTGGAATTGTATCCGGATTTCTTACAAAAAAGGCTCTACAAGTTGTATAATCTTTCTGAATTATTACTTTACCAGCATCATCACAATGACCTCGCCAACCTTCTAATTGCCAACCAGAATCTGGAATTGCATTTAATGTAATCTGATCACCACTACTAAATTCATGTTTGGCTTCACGACAATCAATTCCACAATTTATTCCATCCGGCTGACTAATAATTTTGCCATTACCATATTTAACTACAGTCAAATTTAAAGGTAAACCAGATTGCCCAAACAATGCTTGGCAAGTTTTATCTTCATTTAATACCACGTTACCATTAGCATCACAATCACCACTCCAACTCCATAATTCCCAACCATCTTCTGGAGTTGCGGTCAAATTTAAACGAGAGCCAACTGTGTAGTTTTCTTTGGTACAAATATCGCCACATTGAATTCCTTCAGCAGTTATTACTCCCTCTCCAATTTTACTAACCGTAAGTTTAATCTGTTGTTCAGTTGGTATTATTACAGTATCATCTTCGGGTAGAATCTCTATTTTAGGTAGAATCTCTATTTTAGGTAAAATAAATACTGCTCTACAATATCGATCTGATTCAGTAATAATTGCAGTCTGAGTTTCTGCACAATGGCCACGCCAGCCTTCAAATTCCCAACCATCATCTGGCACTGCTGTCAACTTAATTGTTAAACCATTTTCATATTCTTCTACACAATCTTCCCCGCAATCAATTCCGGATGGACTACTAGTTACATATCCATTACCAGTTTTAAGTATATATAATTGCAGTGGTTCTTCTTTTATAAAAACAGCTGTACATTGTTTATTAGCATTTAAAGTAACTTTACCTGTAGCATCACAATCACCTTCCCATTTATCAAATACCCAACCGAGTGTTGGTTCTGCAATTAAAGTAACTTTGGTATTGCTATTGAGAGTTTTGCTACAATTTTGACTGCAACTAATATTATTTGTTTCGTTGATTACAGTGCCTTTGCCAGTTATTTTTATTTCTAAATCAGTTGGTAATAAGGAAAACTGAACAGTACACATAGTACTTTTTATTAAAAATAGCTCTCCATCATTACAATCTAAAACTCCACTCCAAGACCTGAACTCTGAACCTTCATCAGCGATATGAGTTAGAGTAACTTTAGCAGCAATATTAAAAGTAGCTCTACAAGTTTCTTCATCCTGACTATTGCAATTAATGCCACTAGGACTACTTTTTATAGTTCCGCTACCAAAACCAGAAAATCGCATAGTTAAGTTTACTGTTGATGGTTGAGGAGTAGCAGTATTGTCACTGGTACTAGTAGTTTTTTTAGTGAAAGTTGCAGTACAAGTTATATCATCTGTGATTATAAATGAACTAGAACAACCACTTGACCAACCACTAAAACTTGAGCCAGAACTAGCACTTGCAGTTAAAGTTACAGTATCATTTTCTGTATAATTACCAGCACCAGTTACTGTTCCACTGCCAGTTCCAGATTTTGCGGTAGTAACGGTGAAGCCTGGTAAATTAGTGAAAGTTGCGGTACAAGTTATATCTGCTGTGATTGTAAATGAACTGGAACAACCACTTGACCAGCCAGTAAAACTTGAGCCAGAATCTGCGGTTGCAGTTAAATTTACAGTATCATTTTCTGTATAATTACCAGCTCCAGTTACTGTTCCACTGCCAGTAGTAGATGTGGTTACAGTGAAACTGGCTGGACATGAATTAGTGGTGGCATTTGCTGTAATATAGTCAGAATTACCAAAATTATTATATGCACGTACTCGATAATAATAAGTAGTATTACAGGTTAAACCAGTATTATCATAGATTTCTACATTTGCCCCAACGATATTAATTTGATTCCAATTTGAATTATCAATAGAACGTTCAATTTTAAATCCATCTTCATTGGTACTATCATCTTTCCAAGCTAGATCAATTTGAGTTTGTGAAGCTGTAGTTGCAGTTAAATCTGATGGAATAGCAGGACTAGAACCGCAAGCACTAGTAGTACCACTAGCTTCTGTATAGTGAGAATCTCCATATGTATTATAAGCATAAACTCGGTAGTAATAAGTAGTATTACAGGTTAAACCAGTATCATCATATTCTGCAATGTTTTTTTCAAGCGTATATAAGCTACTCCAATTTGAATTATCAAGTGAACGTTCAATTCTAAAATTGGTTTCATCATAATCATTATTTAACGCATTATTATCTGACCATGTAAGATCAAGCTGAGTTTCTGCTGATGTAATAGCTAAAGCAGTTGGATTTATTGGGACTGGTACTTCGTATGCACCTATATCACAAGCAACTCCTCTATTTGGTTTATCACTTCCAACTACAAGATATCTACTAGTACCAATTTGATCATCAATTGCACAATTATCTGCATCAGCACCACCATTAATAGCTGGGTTAGTTGCTGTATTATTTAAATAAAAAACTCCATTTACTAATGTAGTGTTAATAACATCACTTACAGCAACAGCAAGAGTTTTATCGTTATTTCCTCCAGTTAAACTACATGAATTAGTAACTAAATTATTTCCTGCAGAATTAATCGTATTGCCACAATCACTTGCAGTCGAACCCTCTGTATTACCGATTACAATAGTATTTTTTATAGTAATGTCATTTGGCCCACCATCACGTATGCCACCAGTGACATCATCAGCATTATTTTGGTATATAGTACTATTATTTATAGTTGTTTCATCTGAATTACTTCCGGCTTGAATACCACCACCCCTACCATTTCTTGTTCCATTTTTACCGGCAGTAGCTTGGTTACCACTGACAGTACAACTATCCATTATTAATATTGTAGATATTAAACTACCACCTTCATTACCATTAAAAATACCACCTCCATTACCATAGTTAGATGTATTATTTATGATAGTACAATTATTTAATTTCAAATCTCCACCATAGTTTGCAATTCCTCCCCCATGTTCGTCCGGTTCATTGATACCTGTATCATTAAGATCAAGATCATGATTAAGATAACCATATCTGATAGTAACATTATTAATTGTTACATCATGAAGAGCAACTTCATTTCTTATGATATGAAATACTCGATCAAGACCATTCGTATCATTACTACCAGCCTGAATAAAAGTACTACCAGAACCAGCTCCGGTTATGGTTAAATTTGAATAAATATCAAAATCCCCATCGGCATTATCATCATTATCACCATTCACGTCATTATCAATTGGGATATTAATAGTATATTCACCAGCTGGTACATTAATCGTATCAGTTCCACTACCACTAGTGCAGTTATCCACAACAATCCCATCATTATTAGCAGCTTGAATTGCTTCTCTTAAAGAACAATCACCATCACTGTTTAATTCATCATCAGTGGTATTCACAGTAATATCAGCAGCATATATCGTTGGCATTAACAATATGATAAACAAGCTGTAAAGTATTTGTTTATAAAACATAACATTTATCCTCATTTAGAAATATATATGAAAAGCATAGCACATTTTATCTACTTCTTTGAACAAGATTTAACAGATTAAATAATTGGCAGGATGGGATCGATGATTTGTGGTGGGCAACCATAAAGGATTGCCCCTACGGGATGTGATAATTTGTAGGGGTAATCTCTTATGCTTATCATAAATACTTGATAATTTTATAGATTTATGGTAGGCAACCGGATTTCCCCTACGTTATGTGATAATTTATAGCACTGTAATTAAGGAGTTAAAATAGTATTCTGTGCTATTGGTTTTTTACTAGGATAATCAAGTGTATAATGCAAACCACGACTTTCATGACGTTGTTGAGCTGAACGAATGATTAAATCGGCTACTAAAGTTAAATTTCTTAATTCAATCAAATCATTACTTACTCTAAAATTACTATAATACTCATAAATTTCATTTTGTAATAAATCTACTCGGCTTTTCGCTCTCTGTAAACGCTTGCTAGTGCGAACAATTCCAACATAATCCCACATGAAATGCCGTAACTCATCCCAATTATGCGAAACCACTACCTCTTCGTCAGAATTAGTGACTCTACTTTCATCCCAAGAAGGTAATTTTGCTGATTTTGGAACAGCAGTTAATTTACTTAAAATATCTAGACTAGCAGTATGCGAAAATACTAAGCATTCCAACAACGAATTACTAGCCATTCGATTAGCTCCATGCAAACCAGTTGAGGCAACTTCACCAATGGCATACAATCCTTCTACGTCAGTGTGACCATTTTTATCGGTAATTACTCCTCCACAAGTATAATGAGCTGCTGGAACTACAGGAATTGGCTGATTGACCATATCATAACCAAGCGACATACAACGATGATAAATATTTGGGAAATGCTCAACGATAAATTTTTCTGATTTATGAGTAATATCTAGTAGAACATAATCACAACCTAATCGTTTCATCTCATGATCAATAGCTCTTGCTACAATATCACGAGGAGCTAATTCACCTCTTGGATCAAAATTCTGCATGAAAGAATTACCATCTGGTAACAGTAATTTTCCACCTTCACCACGCACTGCTTCGCTGATTAAAAATGATTTAGCTTTCGGATGATACAGACAAGTTGGATGAAACTGAATAAATTCCATATTTGCAACTCTACAACCAGCTCGCCATGCCATTGCAATTCCATCCCCAGTAGCAATATCGGGATTACTGGTATATAAATAAGCTTTGCCAGCTCCACCAGTGGCTAATACTACAAAATTAGCTTGTAATGCCTGGATTTTATTGGTATTTAAATTTAATACATAAGCTCCTACGCAGCGAGAAGTTGATAAACCAATTTTGGTTCCAGTAATCAAATCAATGATGATATGATATTCTAATATTTGAATATTAGGATGAGCTTTAACTTTGGCAGTTAACGTAGAAATAATTGCTTTCCCAGTAGCATCAGCAGCGTGTATTACTCGTCGGTGACTATGACCGCCTTCACGAGTTAAATGATAGTCTATATTACCTTTTTTATCAGATACTTGAGTAAATGGCATACCTTGTTCAATTAACCAAGCAATTCGTTCTGGGCCTTGAGCAACGGTAAACTCAACTATTTCTTTATTACATAGTCCAGCCCCAGCATCTATAGTATCTGCGACATGTGATTCTAAAGAATCATCATCCCCTAATACCGCAGAAATTCCACCCTGAGCATACATAGTATTACAACAATCTAAAGTATTTTTTGACAAAATAGTCACTTTAGCATGGTCAGCCACTTCTAATGCCAAACTAAGACCAGCCGCTCCACTACCAATAATTAATATATCTATCATTTATTAAATACCCAAGTATGTTCAGCCATTACGCAAAAATCCATTTTAATATCATATTCATTAATATCATCTATTTTATCTACTGGTTCAAACTTAGATAAGCCTATTTTAATTATATCTTGGTGGCATTTTAATAAAAATCTATCATAAAATCCTTTACCATAACCAACCCGAAAGCCTCTTTGGTCAAAAGCTAACAGTGGTAGTAAAATCATATCTATCTCATTATCAAAACATTTACGAGCATTAATTGGTTCTGGAATATTCCAACGATTTTTTTCTATGGGAGTGTTTTCATTTAAATAATAGCTTTCCATAGTACAATTTTGCAGATTACTTTTAGATGTAATTATAGAAATAGTAGGGTAATTTTGGAAGATTTCTTTGATAATAAGCCAAGTATTAATTTCTTGTGACATTGGTAAAAAAACATGGATTTTTTGGATATTGTCTAGGTTAAAACTATTGAAGAAATTATTTTTGATAGCTAAAGATTTGTTGGTAGTTAAATTAGCAAATTTTTGTCTTAGTTGGTTTTTGGTCATAGTTATGATGGTAACCACAAGGGATTACCCCTACGAATCATCATGTTATTGTAGGGGCAATCCTTTATGGTTGCCCTTAACTTAATGGCATTGAAACTGGAGTTTAGGAACGATAAAATAATTATCCGATTAATTTAATTTAACTAATTTTTTCATAACCTGTAAAGGATTATCTGTAACTAGGATACCTTTATGATAGAAACTTATTAGTTGTAAAGGCCCATTATTCAAGGCTTTAGAAGCAACATTGTCTGGGCTGATAGTAAAACGTCCTAAAGCTTTTTCTGTAGGCCATTTGATTCCAGTATAAACTACATAAATCAATTCTGAACAGACTATTTTATCAGTTGTTTCAACGTTAAAATTAAAATCATATTCTTTACCAACTTGTCGTAATGCTAAAATAATTCTGTTTGCTAGTTCTATATTGCTTAACTTGGGATTGCGTAAAATAGCTAAATCGTCAACATTCAAGAAAGATTTTAATGGATTCATTTCTACGCCTGGTCTGAGTGCTTCTATAACTAAATGGCCTTGCTGGATTTGTTGATGATATTGTTGTACTACTTCATGTTTCCAAATTCCTAATTTACGTAATTCTGTTTCTGTTCCAACCCAAATAGCTGCATGTCCCCAATGACCTGGAATAAATTTATCAGTCAAGCGAAATGGGGTTTTTTCTAATAAAATATCTCCAGCTTGTAATTGTTGAGAGACTAATTTATTGATCTTAGGCTGTTGATAAAGTTTACCTTTACGGGTTTCAATTAAACCAACTGAATTACCAAAAAATTTACTAAATAAATTGACTCCAGAGTTAGCAAGCTGATATAAAGTATCGCCACCAATTGCTTCCATGAACTTCAATTTTCTACCCACACTTTTTAAAGGAGAATCTGTTTTGGCTATATGATAATGGTAAGAAGGGCTTTGTTCTATCAATAATTGTAGGTAATTAAAACTTGGATCGTCTTTGAGATTAACAGCTAGTTCTTTGACTTGTAAATCATAAAACTCTAATGTTTGTTCAACTCGGCGACGTTTTTTATAAGAATTATAATCCTTAGTAATTTTTGCCAATTCATTTTTACCAATTCCATAACCGGAATCACGTTCATTTAAAAAACGTCGTAGTTTTTTATCTTCTTCAAAAATCGAGATTGCCAACATATAGTTATCGTATAAAGTTAATGAAGCTGAAAGTGATAACATAATGCCTTTCAATCTATCAGTTTTGGATATCTGTTTTACTCCAAGTGGGTTATCGGTATCTAACCAACATTCATAACCATCCACAAATTTATATAATTGCTCTCTGAGTTTTAGATGTTTTACCATACCCAAATTTAGTTTATTAGAATCATCACCAGACAAAGGTTTTCCATTATTGAGATTTGCTTTCAAACGTTTAGCAATTTGGAGAGTTTTTTCCCGATAAATCAAGGTTTGTTCTATTAACGATTGATATTCCAACACATCTTCATGTAAAGTTTCAGTTATCGTTTTGCCTGAACCATAATGATGATTAAAAGTATATTGCCAACAAGATTGTTTCACTGGCTGAGGAGAGCAAGCTGTCAATACTAAAATAAAAATATAATAATAGCGGTTCATAATATTTTCCTGATGGGATGTTTGTCATTAATGATAATAGTATATTGACTACTTTTATTTTTTACAAGCTCAATCTGTACCAATGAAACATCTTGGAAATGATACTTAGAACATATTCTAATTGATAAATTGTAATTTGGTAGGGTGCATAATCAGTAACATCATACCTATAATTGTGAACGCCACAACAATTAACATTTTGTCAGTTTTTTTGTATATATAATAGTAAAACCAAGACAAATAATTATAATGGATAATTTTTCATAAATCAGTTGAAACTGATTTATTGATAGAACAATCAGGATGTAAATTATTGACCATCATATTCAACAAAATTAAATCCAATTGAACATACTTGGGCTTCATTAAAACGTTATATTAAGCAATTTCGTTATAAATTTGATTCAGTTATCAAAACTATAGAATATATTTTTCAAAATATAGATTGTTTTTATGGTACATAAATATATGAATGTTACTATAACATAAAACTTAGTACTATCAAAAGATAACCAGTTTTTAAAATTCCATAAGTGCAACAACTTTCGCATAACTGCACAGATGCCTTGCATTTTTACCTTTGTCAAGCAAATGATTATAAAAGGCTATTAATATTATGACGAATAGCACTTAACGCTGGCATGAATAAGGCGCAACGTAAATGCCGATTACCAGCTTTAGTAAACCGAGATTGCTTATTGACACTGATTCCAGAAGTAAATTCTCTTGGGTCAAGTCCAGCATGGGCAACCCATTGTTTAACATTCATATTTTTGGGTAAAATTAGGATTTCACCCATGATATAAATTGCACTGGTTTTACCAACACCAGCTATTGACAATATCTGAAACTTGACTAAGTTCATCATTAGTATCAAATAATTCAAGAACATGTTGTTGTAGTTCTTTAATCTGTTGCTCTAAATTTGCTATAGTTTGTTTTACACTATCAAGCACAAATTGAGGTGTTGATTCAATATCTTGTAAAGTATGAAGCTGGTTTTTAGCTGTCTCCTTTTGACGAGTTAATTCATTTAAACGTCGGCCAGCTAAACGTAAATCTATCACTTCTCTTGGTAGACGATTTCCAAGTGATAAACTGCTCTTTGAAGTCCAACATGTTATCAATGTCGTTTGCATCAACTACATCGGTTACGTTGTAATCAGAATTCCTACCCATTGCAAAGCTTTTAACCAATTTAGGATTCATAACTATTACTTCGATATTTTGGGTATTACTTAATTCTACTGCTATATCAAAATGATAGGTTCCTGTAGCTTCAAGGCATACTTTTACTTTACGTTTGATTCAAATACTTCATCAACGCATTACGGCCTTCAGGAATATTACTAAAGATTTTTTCTTTACCAAGTTTGCCATTACGAATAATGACTGCCACTAACGGCACCTACTCTATTCCAACATATGTTTGCTTTGTCATGATAGTTCCATGGTTGCATTAAAAGAGTAATTAGATTAAGATGTTGAGTTGGTCTCCGACCTTGTAACTTAAGAACCTACCTTGCAAATACAGGCTTTATGCCTCGGATACTCCTTTGTATTATTGGTGAAGAAAGTAGGGGCAATCTACGTACAAGCTCTTTGGCTTCAGGATTTAACGACCTCCGACCTACACTTTATCTCAATCTTTTAATCATGGTTCTATTATACAAGGATGTAATGAGTTTACGAATTACATCTTGATGCAATTCACTTCGTTCATTGCATCCTGCATTTATATAACCTTAATTTAGGAATTATATCTAATAAATAATTGATATATATTTTGAATTTAATTAAGAATTGATTTACAATAATTGTCAAAATCTTGCTGTATTCCTTTTTAAAATAATGCTATAATGATTGGAATAAGAAGTGCAAGTAAGTATTATTATTTTTTGCAAAGCAGAGGTTATTATGAAAATTATAATTACATTTATAATATTTGTTATAGGTATAACTAGTACGACTTTTTCAATTGCGTCACAAACAGAAGATACTTTTTTTCGCAATGGTAATTTTCAACAAGCTATTAAATATTGGGAAAATGATCTTTCACAACTTAACAATCAAGAAAATGCCTCACAACGTATTGATATTTTAACCAGATTAGCAGCTGCTTATCAGGCTATTGGTATGCATAGTAGTGTATTTAATGTACTTAGTGAAGCTACATCGTTATCTCAGCAAACTGATGATAGCGCCCGTAATGCAATTGCTCTCAGCCAATTAAGCGATGCTTGGTTATCAATTGGTGATGCTGAAGAGGCATTAGCACTAGCAGATGATAGTGTTGTTGACGCTGAAGAAACCAAAAAACCCAGTATTTTAGCACGTGCTTTAAATAGTCAAGGTAATGCACTGGCTATTTTAGAATATTATCCGGAAGCCATAGAATCATATAAGAAAAGTATATCATTTTCTAAAAAAGCTGGTGATTTGACATTAGCGACTAGAGCTACTATTAACAAATTAAATGCAACTTTGCATTCTGAACCATTAGATAAATCTATGCAGATTTTGCAAGATACTTGGCAACACTTACAGATATTACCTGATAATAGAGATAAAGCGACCAATTACATTGCTGTAGGAACTATAATACTTAAATTATTGCAAAATGGTATATTATTAAACCATGAAAATGTGGTAACTGAATTAGAACAATCACCTAAGAAACTCAGTAACTCAGATAAAAAAATAGTTTTATCATATATTCACATAGCTTTTTCTAAAGCTGCTGATATCTCAAAAAGCTTACAAGATAATCGCACAACTTCAGTTGCCTATGGTCGTCTAGGTGAATTATATGAATTAGAACAGCATTATACTGATGCTTTAACTTTTACTAGACAAGCAATCTTCTTTGCTAAACAAGGTTTTTTTCCTCATATTTTGTATCGTTGGTATTGGCTACAAGGCCGTATTTTTAAAATTCAGCAAGAACTAGATTTAGCTATAAATGCTTTCCGTTTGGCATCTGACACATTGAAACCGATTCAACAAGTATTGGAGATTGGCTATCGACGTTTACCAGGGAATTTCAATGATATAGTAAAACCAGTTCATTATGGATTGGCCGATTTATTATTGCAAAAATCTGTTATCACTAACGATAGTGAAATTAAACAAAACTTGTTATTAGAAGCTGTAGAGAAAGCCGAATTAGTAAAAGTAGCTGAGTTACAAGAATATTTTCATGATGACTGTGTGTCAGCATTACAAGCAAAAAATGTTAGATTAGACCGTTTAGCACTGCCAAATATAGCAATATTATATCCATTAGCTTTATCTGATCGATTAGTTGTATTAGTTAATATAGATGGTAAATTTTATCAAGAAGTAGTGCCAGTGCCATCAAAAAAATTGAATAAAGTTGTTTGGGATTTACGTTTGGGTTTACAAACTAGGCCAAATAACCGTTTTTTAGTGCAAGCTAAACAGCTATATGATTGGCTAATACGTCCTATTGAATCTCATCTATCTAATGTTGATACTATAGTTGTAGTTCCAGATGGCAAACTACGCATGATTCCTTTCTCCACTTTATACGATGGCAAGCAGTTTTTAATAGAAAAATATGCTATGGTTCTTACTCCTGGTCTACAATTAGTTGCTCCTAAAGCTATTGAATGGACTAACAGTAAAATATTATTAGTAGGTTTATCTGAAGCAGTGCAAGGCTATCCTGCTTTACCTAACGTACCGAAAGAATTAGATAATATAAGAAAAATTACTGAAAATAATATTGCTGGTGATAATAGCATGTTAAATGTAGAATATTCTTTAAAGAGTTTTAATAGTAATTTGAAAAATAATGAATATACTGTTGTCCATCTTGCAACTCATGGTGAATTTGATGCTAATCCAGAAGATACTTACTTGTTAACTTATGACAGTAAAATGACAATGGATAAATTGCAAAATGTCATTGGTTTGGGACGTTTTCGAGATAAACCTTTGGAAATGTTAACTTTAAGTGCATGTAAAACTGCGGTTGGGGATGATAGAGCTGCTTTAGGATTAGCAGGAGTTGCGATCAAAGCAGGAGCAAGAAGTGCAATTGCAACCTTATGGTTTGTAGATGATGAAGCTACTTCAATAGCAATTTCTGATTTTTATAATGAACTATTAAGTAATAAAGGATTATCTAAAGCTAAGGCATTACAAAATGCCCAGAAGAAAATGATTGCTCAAGATAGATATTGGCATCCAGCTTATTGGGCACCATTTTTATTGATTGGTAATTGGTTATAAATTAAATATGAGTCCAAGTTTAAACCAAGATATTGGACTCTTGAACTGCTGGTTGGCAACTGGCAGCATCTTTAAAGGAAAATAAACATGCCCCAAATTTCGGATATTATTAATCAGGCTCAACAAGATATTCATAATTCTTCTAACTTAGCAAATCTTGAAAGACTACGAGTTAATTTTTTAGGTAAAAAAGGAGAGCTTACTCAAAGACTCAAACAGCTTGGTAAATTACCAGCAGCAGAACGTCCTCAAGCTGGCCAAGAAATTAATCATGCTAAAAAAGCATTGACTAATGCAATTGAAACTAGAAAACAAGTTTTACAAACTATTGCATTGGAAGCTCAATTAATAAAAGAACGGATTGATGTAACTTTACCAGGACGTGGACAATTAAAAGGTGGTCTACACCCTGTTACGCAAACTTTGCAACGCATTAAAAATTTATTTGCTCAAGTTGGTTTTAGTGTTAAAGAAGGCCCAGAAATTGAAAATGATTATCATAATTTTGAAGCTTTAAATATCCCAGAACATCATCCGGCAAGAGCAATGCACGATACTTTTTATTTTGATGCTCATACATTATTACGAACCCACACGTCACCAGTTCAAATTAGAGCGATGGAAGAGCAACAACCACCATTAAAATTTATTGCTCCTGGACGAGTTTATCGTTGTGATTCTGATTTGACTCATACCCCAATGTTTCATCAAGTTGAAGGGTTAATGATAGATGAAACTGTCAGTTTTGCGGATTTAAAGGGAATCTTAGACGATTTTTTAAAACGTTTTTTTGAACGAGATTTAAAAGTCAGATTCCGACCTTCTTATTTCCCGTTTACCGAACCTTCAGCTGAAGTTGATATGCAATGTGTAGCTTGTGGTGGTAAGGGTTGCCGAGTGTGTAAACAGTCTGGTTGGATAGAAATTTTAGGCTGTGGTATGGTGCATCCTAATGTATTTAATGCAGTTGGAATTGATAATGATAAATATACTGGTTTTGCATTTGGAATGGGTATAGAACGATTTGCTATGTTATATTACGGTGTTAATGATATACGTTTATTTTTTGAAAATGATTTACGCTTTTTACGACAATTCAACTGATATATTCGTCTTGTTGAAAAGGATTATTGCCACAGAATCTTGAATAGAGAATCATAATGCTTACAGAAAAATCACCTTTAATATTAATCGTCGATGATGATGTTTTTATGCGTGGAATGTTGCAAAACCTGCTTAAAGGCAAAGGTTATCGCATTATTGTAGCTGGTGAAGGAACAAAAGCATTAGAAGAATTCCAACGTCATTGTCCAGATTTAGTATTAATGGATGCTGCTATGCCAGTTATGGATGGTTTTACTGCTTGTTCGGAACTGAAGAAGTTGCCAGGTGGAATTGATGTTCCTGTTATTATGATCACATCGTTGGATGACGAAGATTCTGTTGATAAGGCATTTGCCGTGGGAGCAGCAGAATATATAACTAAACCAGTACATTGGGCAGTATTACGACATCGAGTAAAAATTTTATTACAAGCACGTTTCTCTGATATTGCTTTACGTGAGAGTGAAAATAGATTTCGAGGTATTTTTGAACAAGTTGTAATTGGCATAACTTTATTGGATATGAATGGTAAAATTATTCATAGTAATCCAACTATCCAAACCATGCTTGGTACAACAGAAAAAGAGCTATATGGCAAATTATCTAATAAGTTATTTAATTCTTATGATACTGAATTAGAAAAAGAATTACATCAGCAATTGTTAGATGGAAAACGTGATCATTATCAAACAGAAAAATATTTCTTTGCAGTAAATTCATCAATTGCATGGGCTCGTTTAACCACTTCTATAGTTAAAAATGATATAGCCAATTTTTTTGTACAAATAGTTGAAAATATTACTAAATATAAACAAACTGAAATTTCACTTCATCTCGCTGATAAGGTATTTGAAACGACTTCAGATGCGGTTTTGATTACTAATTCTAAAGGCAATATTATTAATGTTAATCGAGCTTTTCTTTCGATAACTGGCTATAAATATGAAGAAATTTTAGATCAAAACCCTAATTTTTTACGTTCTGGGAAACATGACGATGCCTTTTATACAGAAATGTGGACTACAGTTAATGATACTGGTCATTGGAGTGGAGAAATCTGGAATCGTTATAAAGATGGCAAAGACTATCTAGTTTGGGTATCAATGAATGTGATTCGTGGTGAGGACAATGATGTTACGCATTATGTAGCAGTATATTCAGATATGAATTCTATAGATAAGCAAAAAGCATATTATTTAACTAATTACGATACTTTAACTAAATTACCAAACAAATCTTTATTCAAAGAATATCTTACTCGTACCTGTCGTCAAGTGGAAGATTTAGCACTGCTAATTATAGATTTAAATAATTTTAAAGCAATCAATGAACAGTTTGGATTTGATAATGGTGATGAAGCAATTAAAACTATTGCGCAACGTTTAAAACTATGTGTTAAAGGAGGCGATGTAGTTTCACATTTAGGTAGTGATAAATTTGGCATTATTTTATTTCCTATTAAACAAGAGCTTAATATTCATATTATTGTAGACCGGATTATTGCAAGTATTTCAACTCCAATTTTAATAGCCGATCATACTTTACAAATTAACTGTAATATTGGTATATGTTTTTGTCCAGATATTGAAACTAAAAAAATAGAAACTTTGATTAAATATTCAGAAACAGCCTTGCAACATGCTAAGGAAGCAGGAAAAAATACTTATCACATTTTTTAATTAATTATTCAATAATTGATTAAAAATATCAATAAATCTTCTTTTACAACAGAATTTATCATAATCCACCTCTGAACCTATACAGAATCAGACGATTTACTCGTTCCCAACGTCTTCGTTCACTGCCATTAAGTTAAAGATTAAAAGGTAATTTTCCGTTGTCTTTTCTGATAGTTGAGGTGCCTAACGTTTTTTACGAGGAACTTTTCGTTTTTCTCTAACACGGATTAGTTAAAAACAAATTTTCTAAACGTTCACGAACAATATCTGAAGATTCATCAGAACAAAAAAAATTCGTGCGACCTGTTTACTAATAAACCGAATGGATTAAGCAGGGAATAAAGGCGGTTAGGAGTCCTAAATATAAAGGATTGACCCGTCTGTTAATTGTATATGATGAGCCGTCAGGTAAAGTTGTGGAATAAAATGTCTTGAAGTAAAAACAGGGTATATATTAGTCAAACCTGATAATATGTGAAGAAGCAAAATACAGAAAACGCTCAGTAATTGATAAGGCATATAGGCACAAAGCAACCGTCTAAGTATAAGAAGTTAAAGCCAGTAACATGAAACATGGTAAGCTCTTACAAGGGTTAGAACCTGTAAAGATCAAGAAAAAAACGGTTATGGACATATAATACGCCAGTAAGGAGGATTGGATAAAAAGCTAATGGTCAATTGTAATGATTGATATATGCCGACTTGTCCACTGTATATAGTTGAAAGTAGTATAATTTAATGTTAATTTTATAACGGAGATTCCGATAATGAAGAAAGTATTTAGTATTAAAGAATGCT
>DAOUSL010000155.1 GCA_030627235.1 Thioploca sp. | reverse complement strand
GTTAATTTTTCTTGCCAAGCTGGGGTATATGGTTGATCGGCTTCATCATAGCTAGTTGGATATTGACCACCTAATCCACGATCCACTCCAAAATGTGCGATCATCAAATCAAAAAGGGAACTTAAGTTTGCAAAATTTTATTCAATAATATTTCCCAATCCACATTACTTTGAAAGCTAACCAAACTATATTCTTGTTTAAGATATTGTTCTCTTTTCCTATCCTTACTTTGTCTAAATTCCAAAACCAACTGTAATTCTTCAACAAAATAATCTACGGTATATTTTCCAATCACATAATTCTGCTGTAAATTAAATCCAGCAAATACTTTAGGTAAGGCTTGCTGCCAATCAATTTCTGGCAATTCCTCAACATCTCCAAAAATTTTTTGCTTCAACTCCAAACCAACTACCGAATCAATTCCCAATACAATCTTACCAACGTCTTCCAGTGAATAACCATTCAAACGAGTTGCCTTTAAACCAGCTTGTTTTATAGTTGGATAATCAAGTTTAATCGAATTAATTTGATGACTCCTGATATAACTGTCAACGGTACTTCTAGGAGTTTTGATAAATTCAAAAATATCTCGTTTAGTGGCAATTTTATCGTTAATTGAAGCAACAAAACCAGATTCTTTAAGTAATTGAATAATATTAGTATAATTCTTTTGAACAGTCTGATGAATATTAACTGGTAAACCACAAGCCTGTTTAATAGATGCTTCCAAAGCAGTTCGTACCAAAGCTGCCAATAAAAATACACATCTTTGCCCAATATGCTTATGATTTTGCCGTAATTTACCATTTACAAATGCCAAAGCATAAGCTTGCATCAAAGTTTCAATAAATTTGCTGTCATAAACTGTGATATATCTACCTTTATGAGGACTATTTTTAGCCACCACTTTTATCTGTTTACCCCTCATGCCTTGAACCTTATTAATAAACGGTTTAAGCTCTTTTGGAGGCCAGTTGTTAGCCACGCTTTGTAAAGTATGATGATAAACTCCTAAAAGGTCAGCTAAACCACGTTCACTCATGACTGCGGTATCATCATCTAAAACATACGCATCACATTGAACTCCGGGAACTAATTCTAACTTTCCATAATGCACAGCTTCAGGTTCTTTAACTGGCTGAGGAACATTATCGTAACCAACATTATACAGTTTGATAACCTTGCCAAGTTTAGCTCGTAATATTCCATTTGCTAGAGCTTCCCAATTCACTTGATGGTTAAATCTGACGAGACTATAACGTTGATTTACAAACTTTTCTCGTTTCTCTTCTTTCTCCTGATCATAAGTAGCGTGATTATCAAAACCATTGCATTCCAAGGCTAAACCCAGTTCCTCAATGACAAAATCAGCCCGATAATTACCAACTGGGTAATTATGATGCAATCGAAAGCCAGCAAATACTTTGGTTAAGGTTTTTTGCCATTCTATTTCACCTTTAGTTTCAGATTTAATAAATACCCCAGCTTCTCCAAAAACCTGTCGTTTTAATTCTTTATTAACTGGACTATTGAGATTAAGAGCAATTTTGGCCACATCTTCCAAACAGTAACCATTCATTCTTGGGGCTTTAAAACCAGCTTCTAAAATAGTTGAACGGCTTAAATTAATCGGAGTAATATCATGTTTGTGCAGATAATTATTGAGAACTCCAGTTGATACCTCAAAAAAGCTGGTCATATCTTGTTTAACCGCAATTTTACCGCCGATTGAGCAATTAAGACCCTGTTCTTGCATGATCCTAATAATTTCTTTGGTAGTGGTTTGGAGATTGGGAGATAAACCACAGGATTCTTCGATAGCTGTGTATAAAGTGGTTTCAGCTAATGATGATAGTAATAAGACCGCTTGATTGCCAATGTGAATTTGGTTGGGACGTAATTTGCCTTTAGATAATGCGAACGCATAACCACGTATGAAAGATTCAATAAAATCAGTGTTATATACTACAATATTTCGGCCTTGGTACGGACTATTGTTGGCTACTACTTCAACCAAGTCTGTCTTCACGGTCTGAGCCTTATCAATAAACGGTTTAAGGTTTTTTGGAGGCCAGTTACCCCTCATGGTATTTAAAGTTTTTTGGTCTATTCCCAAAAGCTTGGCTGTTCCACGCTCACTCATGACGGCTGACTCGTCATCTAGGACGTAACCGTCGCAAAAAATACCGGGAATTAGTTCTATTTTTCCATAGTGGATTGCTTTGTGGTTTTTCATGATTGCTCCGTTATTATAACTGGAGTTTTAATTATATTCTTGGTTGGTGGTTTGTGTCAAGGTGGGGAATTTTGAAAGTAGGACTGTAGGATGCAATGAACGAAGGGAATTGCATCAATTACAATTTGAAAAAGATGCAATTCGTTTTTTGGTAGTCCTAACTAATGTAGTGATTATTTAAAAAAACCTACTAGGTTTCAAAAACGTAGTAGGTTTAACACTACTTTGTTTAGGACTACCCGTTTTTTATTGTATTCTACGGGCTGCCATCCAGAATGCACCATCTTGACCAGCATGAACTGGAATCCACCAATCGGAGAACTTAGCAACCTGACTAAAATCTTTTGTCTATTAACAATACGATGCAGTAGTTTGAAAATTATCAGCATTATACAACACAGTAGTATCTCCTTTTTTTGTCCGTAAGATTCCATTCATCAGAGTCTTCCAGTCTATCAAATGGTGAAAGCGAACTAAACTATAATTTTTGGTTATAAACTTCTCTCTTTCTGCTTCTTCTATTTTATCGTAAGAGCTATGGTTGTCATAGCCATTGCATTCGAGGACAAGGTTTAAATCTTTGATGAAGAAATCAACTTTGTATTTTCCCATTTGATAGTTATGGTTAAAGCCAAGATTCTCAAATACTTGACTGAGAACCTGTTGCCATTCTATCTCTCCTTTGGTATCCAGCTTTCCTAAAGTACCAACTGTTCCAAATACCTGTTTTTTTAGCTCAATTCCAATGACTGAATCCATGCCAAGCACTATCTTTCCAACATCTTCTAAATTGTAGCCATTCATTCTTGGAGCTTTGCTTCCACTAGCTTTTATAGCTTTACGGTCAAGGTTGATGACAGAAATATCATCGTGAAGTTTGCGGATATTGCTGTTAAGAGTGCTTAATGGGACAGTTATATAATTGGTTATATCTTTCTTGGTGTAAATATCATTGCCAATTGAGGAAATCAAACCAGTATTTTTCATTGTTTGGCCAACTTGTGCGTAGTTGACTTGGGCAATTTGTTGGATGTTGGGGTTAAGACCACAGGCTTGTTTTATGGCAGATTCTAAGACGGTTCTAACCAAGGCTTTCAATAAAACAATACATCTTTTACCAATATGTTTTTGATTTGGTTTCAAAGCTTCATAAGCTAATGCCATCCCATAGGTAAAAATCAACATTTCAATAACTTTTGTTGTATAAACAGTGATTTTTCTTCCTCGGTAAGTACTGTTTTTGGCTACAACCGTTACTGATTTAGCCCCCATGCTTAAATCCTTATCAATGAATGGCTTAAGTGCTTTTGGAGGCCATTTAGCCCCCATGTTTTTCAAAGACTTATGATCTATATCTAAAAGGTCAGCAGTTCCACGTTCACTCAAACATGCAGTGCCGTCAGACAGAACATATCCGTCACACTTTATTCCGGGGATTAATTCAACTTCCCCGTAATGTATGGCTTGTAATTCTTTCGTAGTTTCTTCCTTAATAGTTTTTTACCATTGAAATTAATATTGGATTATAACAGATTTATTTTTGGATTTGCAAATGGGTTTGATTGGGATTATTAAGAGAAGGTATACATTTGATGTTGGAAAAATACCAATAATTTTTTATGAATTATCAATTATTTGTTTGAGTTGCGTTTGAGTTGAACCTTTTATTTTGGCTTTTTTTACAATATCACGTGAAATAGTGTAATGAATCATAAGTTTTTTTAGTGATGGAGATTGAATTTGTTCTTCATAATTTTTGAAATCACCAGTCTCAATAATAGGTAAAATTATTTTAAGTTCTTCTTCTGTTAGCTTTCTAAATGATGTTTGCCATTGTTGAGTATAACCTAATTCTTCAAATAACTTTCTATAAATTATATAAGTTTCTGGCATATAAAGTAATTTATTAAATTCTGATAAATCATTACCAAAAGCTTTTTTAAAAAAATTACCTTTTTCATTACAACATGAAGGTGCAACAATACCTTTTGTAACATTTAAAATTGATTGGATAGCACGAATAAATTTTTTATTCCAATGTTTTCCTATGTAATTTCGATGTTTTGCATCTTCACCAAATAATGGAAGATATTTCATTGGAAAAGAATAAATATGTATATTTAATTCTTTAGAAAGATTGTTATTAATCTCTAAACGTTTATATAATTCATCAGGTTTATCAATAAAGTTGAATAAAATATAATTTGAAAGTTCCTTAATTCCATACTTTGCGGCAAGTGTAACAGCATTAATATATTGTTTTTTTAGTGTAATATAATCGAATGCAATTCGTAATGGACGGATAGGAATCTCACTTAATAATTTCATATTTTCTTCATTAATATATCTACAATCAATTCCTTGATTAAAATCTATAAAACGTAGTTTAGGTCTTTTAAAACGAATTTTTTCGTAGGTTTTTGCAATTTTTGGATAAACTGAAATTAAATTAATTTTAGTAGTTGTTTCTAAATGCAATAATTCATATTTTTCTAAATTTTTGTAATAACGTTCATGCGTTTTTCCTTTAGTTTTTTTACCTAGGATATGAATAAGTTTGTAAGAATAACGAATGTATGCCTTATTATTAATTCCTAAACGTAAATTTCTAATTGCTATCCGTAATTGATTTGAATCAGTGTATGTTGAATTACTAATAAAACCCATTTGCTTAATTTCTGTAATAATTTTAGAAAAATCTTTTTTAGATGCTAATGCATTATTATCCATTAATAATAAATCTTTTTGTTCTCCATATAATCTTGTTATGTGATTAAATTTATCAATTGTTGAAACAAATCCTTTATGATTGGGCTCTATTTTTGGAACAGCACAAAATTTACACTTACGACTACAACCCTTTGACATAAAAGTAATATATGCGTTTTGAATAGGATATTCGTAATCTATCTCATGGAGAATTGAATAGTCTAAAGGAAGGTCGTCAACTATAAGATTAATATCTTTATCAAGCATATAAGGTTTATCAAGTACACTTTCTATAGGTTTAATACCGGTTACTTGCTCTATTTCTTTTGGTATCAGTGATGCCATAACTCCACCAACTTTCACTTGTTGGATATCATCAACCAATTTTTTTGCAAATTCAATTGTCTCTATCGTAACTTTCCAATAAAAAGTAAATAGGATTAGAACGTAAATTATGTCTAATTTATTGTTAAATGTTTCTGAATATAATATGAAAAATATATTTAACGGTATAAAAATATTAGCTAAAATAAGATTAAAGCTTCTTCAGGCTCTACTTGTTTATTATGATTAAGATAATCATGGACTATAATTTCCGAATCACAAATGTTTATTCAACATAATAGTTTCTTTCAAACCATTTGGATATATAAAATGGAAATAATTTCTATCAAATAATGGCTTAACCTTGTGAATTATTCTATGATGATTTGGACAGATAATAATAATGTTATCAGAATTATTATTTAAAGAAATTGTAAAATGGTCAATATGGTGTGCTTCTGCAATATTACCATTATATACTTCACCAAAATTATGATTGCAAATTTGACATTTATTATCATAAAGTAATTTCAAATCATCACAAATTGATCTATCTAATTTTCTTATTTTTACCACCTGAGATTTATGTTCAATCTTGGCAGTTAAATCAACTTTATTGTAATTGGTTTCCAGTTCAAATTCTTCTTCTGAAATATCAGAAAGGTATGAACTGATTTTTTTAGAATCGTCTGCTGTAATATAATCAAGTAAAAAAGTATCTTGAAACTTTGTTGTATATAAAACTAGATATTCCCTCATGTCATAGGGAATAGAAACAGATTTTTTTCTAATATTTTGTTCATCCCTAATAGTTTTTATATATTTATAACTTATATGGAAAATAAGTTTTAGTTTTACTGCAATTTGACTTTTTGGTGAATATCTTATTTGAATAATATCTTTATGCGTAGGATATTTCTCCTCATCAAATTTCTGATTAACTAACTTAGCAATATATTTTTCATTATCAAGTATTAAGTGGATACTTTTTGTAATTCCTCTTGGAAGATAGCTATTTATAAGATTTTGAAAAGACAATTGAATTGAAACAGGAATCGTCAATCCAGCATTTAATAAAGACCAATTAACTTCTTTTTTATAGATGTAAGAATTTTCGTTCATTTATAAATTAATAGATAATCAGGAGGCACTTGCAAAGCTATCATAAGTATTTTATTTGATTCTGTTAAAAGGTAATTTCAATAAAATTAATTAGTTTTGCAAGAGCATCTCAGTTTTAGAAATTTCAATTTCATTAGTTCTTCCATAAGCATTAGTAGCACAATTACCTTTCACTCGGTCGTGAATTGCACTTCTAAATTGCTCGGCTGAAAATAAAATAATACCTAATGAACGCCCACGTTCTGTAATATCTAATAATTGTCTTAAAATAGGTGAATTTTTAGGTACATCTGTTGAAGCATATTTATTTAATTCATCTACAAAAATAATAATTTTAGAAGGAATATCTTTCACATCTCTATCATTATCATCTTGTCCTAATTTTAGATCATAAATAGATTTAATTACATCACCAAATACAAAAGCTTGCATGTTTTCATCTAATTTTGCAATATCTACGACAAAGAGATCATTTTTCTTGATATTACTGACTTCTTCTCTTAATCTTACTTCATGAGCATTTGGTTCACATCGGTTAGTAAATATATTATTATTCAAAGATTTACTTATAATTCTCTTAAATTTACGCCAGCTTGCTACTGTAATTTCATTACCTTTATTAGAGCCAGTTTGACATCTTTCACGTACAGACTCTTCTATATGATTCCATGTTGTTGCATTTCCAAATTCACCCTGTTCCGTTATAATATAATTAACCACAGATTCCATTGTACCAGTAGAATCATCTACATTAGCAAGTAATAGTTCTAAACTATCTTTATCGTCTTCATAAATATATTTGTACAAATAAGATTTATTTCTATTCATTTGGGAATGTAAATCCTGTTTATCAATATAAGAATTAGCTGTATTATTTTTTCCACCATAAGGATAAAAATATTTAACATTCTCAAATGATTGAGCATTTAACCCCAATTTTTTATAAATTTCCACATCTTTGGTATCTAATTCTTCATTTTTTTCATCCAATGCTAATAAATCTCGACCTTTAGTATTAAATACAACAAAAGCAATACTTTCTTCGCTATCATCATCAATTTTTAATTTTATATATTTTTCTTGAGTAGCCTTTATTAAAAACATAGCATAAGAAGTTTTAGCAGCTAAACCTGAAATACCAGAAATATTTAAATGAGCTCCTTCAGGACCAATTAAAAATTGGGAATTGAAATTTACTGGTAAAGTTACTTTATTTTCATCACTATACATTTCCAAATAACCACAAGCAAGTGGATTTTTAATATTATGTAAACCTAATGCTTTTGAAATTTCTTCGGCAGAAGCCAAACTAACAGGGCTACTATCTAACACAGGCACATAAATTTTTCTGTCATTACCAATTACTTTAGCTTTAACAAAGTTCATACCAATTCTAGGCATATTTTCTTTATGATTAACATCACCAAAATCACTAGAAATATAACTGGTAAGATAACTTGGTGTATCGGTAATATGAGAAATTTCTTCAATAACACCATAAGTAGTGGAATTTTTTAAATGAGTAACTTTAACCACATCAAAAGGATTTAAAAGCGTATTGCTTTCTGTCCAAAAGAAAAATTCGTCAATAGTTGTCGGACTTTTTTCAATTGCTGCAACTTTACCTATAACAATCATATTGTTCTATGTCCTAAAATAAATTTAAAAAATAAGTATTACTTAAATATTGGCTTTTAATATACCTTTCAGTTAAATAAATAGGGTATAAGTGATTTGCCCAACGTTTATCAATTCCATAACATGTAGGACTCCTTTCATTGATTAAATTTGCACTTATATTATCAATTTCCTCACTATTTAAACCATTTTCTATTTCACTATCCTTAGTTAAAATTTTTTCTACTTTTAAAACTCCATCCAAAGGATTAAACATATTTTCTTTACGATTTAATCTCACATACCATACACTAAAATAAGTGTCTTTTGTAGTATTAGGTTTATATTTATAAGCAGGAGTACGACAAAAAGCTGGCAATTTTACAATTGAATTTGCAATATCTTTATTTATTTTATCTTTTAATAAATATGGATTGAATGATTTAGAAACACCTACTACACGATTATAATTATTTTTAAGAATAGACAAAGAATGACCTTTATCTGCTCCTTTTTCTGAATATTCCAACGAACCATCTTTCATTAAATAAGCATCTTGATTGAGTAAATTTTTTCTAACTAATTCATCGACCAAAATTTTTTCTAATTTAAGCATTTCATTTTGAATAGTAATAATTCCCCTGTTCTCATAAAGTTCTCCATCATTTAACTTTTTATTTGAATAAGTTAATATTTTATCAAAAGAAATCTTCCTTTTTTGAATAATATCTGCTTTATTTGTTAAACTCAACAAGTTATTAAAAAAACGTTTATTACCATCTTTACTTGCACATTCAGGAAAAGATAAAACAAGTAGTTTTTTTAGATAGGTTAGTTTAAAAAAATTAGTTTCTGTTAAATTTCTTTCACAACAGCCAACTCCAATTTGTCCAGCCATAATAGGATATAAGCCATTATCACTAAAAACAATATCATCAACTTTATAAGTTCTACGAGAACCATCAAGAAAATATTTAAATAAAGGTAGTATTTTGTTATTTTTTAAATAATTAGCATGATTTTCTAAGTTTTTATATTTGGATAGTGTTTCTGTTTCACCTTGATTTTTTAAATCATAGTTAAAACTTAAAATTTCTTCATCATAGGTAGGTCTTATATCAGCTTTATCAAAGCAATATTGGAATGATTTGCAACATTTTCCACCAGTTTCATTTTCAACAATATTTAAGATTTTTTGCATTTTTCATTTCCTTATAGCAGATAAAAAGCTACACCCTGATTAACTCCAATTGTTCCCCAATAATTCAAATGGAAGGAGAACTGCCCATATTCCCCACCCAATATTTTCAAAACTATTTTATACCCATAAATTCTAATAAAATTTTCTCCAAATATTCGGATAATTATTTTTTATTAACTTTTTCCATGCAGCTGTTTCTGAATTACGTTTTTCTAAATTATCTTTATGATAAATAAGCAATATATCAATGCTTTCTTTTTCATTATCTAAAAATAAAATGCTTCTATTTCCAGATTTTTTAGGGGATTCTTGTGTACC
>DAOUSL010000039.1 GCA_030627235.1 Thioploca sp. | reverse complement strand
TTCAAAAATATCAAGAAACGCCGCTACGCTTTAACTGTTTCTTCATATTTTTGAACCTCGGCTAGTCACGGACTACTCGACTTCGGCTTGCCTCTCCATGTCTCGCAGCGATTGATCGAGCTATTGATAATATTAAAAAAGTTGAACCATCTTTAAAAGGCAAGTTTTCTGTCATTGGTGATCTTGGAAAATTCATGGCAATTTTTATCCAAAAAAAGTTTTCTCCATCAATGTATTTTCCATTTTGGGAAGATGCTGTGAATAATATTCCAAATCAAACTATGCCGTTTCAAAAAATGTTAGATGCTTTTGAGAATGAACTATTAAAATTGACATTTCAACATTTTAGGAGTAATAACTACCATAAAATGGTAGATTCATTTAATATTTTTTTAAATACCTTAACCCTAGTTTTATTGAAAATAAAAGACTATGATGTTCTGTATCAAGTATCTAAAGCACATTCACCTAATGTGAATCTTAATTTAATAAAAGATTTAAGCTCTAATCTAAATTTAAAATATTCTGCTGAAGATTATGATTCTATTACTTTTTTTCTTATTAAAGAGCTTAGTGATAAACAGATAGAATTAGAAAATGCTTTGGATAGTTTAGAACAAGATATAATTGAACATACAGACACAGTATTATTCAAAAACTATAAAACAGCCAGAGATGATGTCCTTAAAAATATCGAGTCTTTTATTTTAAAAGGTGATGATAAAGAAAGACTAGCTAACCATGCCTTTAAAGAAAAATTTAGAGCAGTTAAAAAAAATATTACTACTGAAGAGGAAGCTAATAAAGATAGTTCTAGTAAAAATGTTAAAAAGTAACAAGGTTCTTAATTTAACCTGAATTCAATATAAAATATTACATTAATTTGCTGTATTTACGGTTGTTTCGGGAATGGAGATAGCGGATTTCCCGAAATCTAAGTAAACATCTATTTACTTAGTTTTATCCTGTACAAAGCTGTATTACTCTAAAATTCTTTCTTAATTGGCATATATCCTGCTTTCCACCAATATTATCTCTTCCATATCCTGTCAACTCAATTTAAATTTAGATTAATTCTGAATTTAAAATTAGTACTAATTTAATCTTAAACCTTGATTTTATTAAATTAAATTTTAATAGTCATTAATTATGTTTAAAATATTAGAAAAAAATTGGAATAAAAATTGGTTTATTGGACTATGTATTGGTATGATTCTACTATTTATTTCCTATTTAAATATATTACAACCACTAGAATATTTAGTTTATGATTTAGGTATCAAAAAATATAAAACTAATGAAGATATTGTTATTATTGCGGTTGAGGAAAATAGTTTGAATCAGGCAAAAACATGGTCAGATTTAGCTCAGGTAATTAATTTATTATCCGCTAATAGCAAAGCGATAGGGATATCTATGCCATTTAATAAATTCCCCCAGAATATTGAACAATCTCATATTGAACAATTGATAGCTTCGTACCAACAGTTATTTGATAGTTCTGAATTAGAACAATTAGATATTTTATTACAAAAAATCAAAAAAATTAAAACTCGTTATACTAAAGACAAACGATTAATTAATCAGTTTTATAATATTTATCAGAATAATTTATTAACTTTACCAAAATTTAGCCAAAAATTACAATCAGCTAGTACTTCTTTAAATTTTGAACAGCAGTTAATAGATAGTTTTAAGCAAGCTAATAATATTATATTAGGTATGCCAATTACACTAAGTGAATCTAGCAATGCTACAATATCCAATTTACCAGCTTATTTGCAAAAACATAGTTTGACTAATGTCAGAGAATCATTTGATAATAACAATACAAGTTTAAAAATAGGAATAATAGCAAAATCACCATTAGCTCAATTTGAAAATAACGTTACTGGAATAGGTTATACTGGTTATTCTGATCCGTATAATATACCGTTAGTGATAAAATATAAAGATAGTTATCTACCTTCTTTAGCCTTACTTTTAGCTGCTGAAAATGTAGCAAATATTGAGGTTCAATTAGGCAAAGGAGTACGTTTGGGAAAACGGCGTATTAATACCGATAACAAATTGCGTATACGACCTTTTTCTCATCTAAAAATACCTATTTATTCATTAACAAAAGTATTAAGTGGTGAAATTCCAACAACTGAATATAGAGATAAAATAATACTGCTAGGAACTATGTCATATTCAAAACCTTATGGTGACAAATCGTCAATTTTAATTGTGGCTAATACTTTGGCTAGTTTATTAAAACATAATTTTATTAAAATACCATATTGGGCTATATGGCTACAAACTAGTTTATTTATTATTATTCTGGTATATCTAGGTTTTTTATGGGGTTACTTAAAATGGAGTACTAGTCTTGTTGTAAGCATCTGTTTAATGATAACATTAGGAATATTATATTTTATCTTACTTAGTAACGGATTATTGGTACAATTGATGCTATTAATTATTTTAGTCTTAATTGGACATATTGTTTTACAATTAAAACGTTGGATCATAAATTATCAAGATGTATTTAGATTATTACCAGATGCTGTTGAAAGTAATCGTTTATTAGGACTTGCATTTCAAGGTCAAGGGCATTTAGATTTAGCTTTTGAAAAATTTTGTTTATGTCCAGCTAATGAATCGATAATGTGTTTATTATATAATCTGGCATTAGATTATGAACGTAAACGTAAATTTCACCAAGCATCTACAGTATATCGTTATATAAATACTCAAAAACCAGATTTTCGTGACATTATACAACGGTTAGTAAATTTGAAAAAATTATCAAGAAAAAGTTTAAATAATTGGCGACTGGAAGAGAGTGGGTCAATTTTAGGACGTTATCAAATAGAAAAACCGTTGGGTAAAGGAGCAATGGGTACAGTATACTTAGGCAAAGATGCTAAACTTAATCGTTTAGTAGCAATTAAAACTTTACCATTATCTCAAGAATTTGGGATTGAACAATTGCCGGAAGCAACAGTACGTTTTTTTCAAGAAGCTTCTGCAGCAGGGCGTTTAAAGCATTCTAATATTGTATCAATTTATGATGCTGGTGAAGAGCAAAATTTAGCTTATATTTCTATGGAATTTTTTAAAGGTGGAACTTTACTACCTTATACTCAAACGGATAATTTATTACCAATTGCTACTGTGATTGATATAGTTATTTTAATGGCAGAAGCTTTAGATTACGCACATAGTCATGGTGTGATACATCGTGACATTAAACCAGCTAATATCATGTACAACCCAGCAACTAACAAAATTAAAATCACTGATTTTGGAATAGCACGTATTACTGATACTAATCGAACTAGAACTGGCATTATCTTAGGTACTCCCTCTTATATGTCACCAGAACAATTAGCAGCTAAAAAATTAGATGGCCGTAGCGACTTATTCTCTTTAGGAATAATGTTTTATCAACTTTTATCTGGAGAATTGCCATTTGAAAGTGAATCGTTAACAACTTTAATGTTTAAAATCGCTAACGAACCTCATACAGATATTGGTGAAATATGTCCAGAAATTCCTGATTGCATTAAACAAATAATTAATGTTGCCCTAGATAAAGAAATAAGATCTCGTTACCAAAGCGGTACTCAGTTTGCAATTGCATTACGTGATTGTAATAAGTTTGGAGAGGGTATAAAGTGATTATAGAAATAGTTTATTGCACAGACACTGGTAGAATTCGTAAACATAATGAAGATTGTATTGCTGGTGATAAAAAAATGGGATTGGCTATATTAGCAGATGGGATGGGTGGCTATCAAGCTGGCGAAATAGCAAGTGAAATGGCAGTTTCAACCATAATGAACCACATGAAGATTCCAGCCAAGTCTAAGATTGAACGTCAAACTAACCATCGTTACCATCCTGATACAGTTCGGCTTGAACAGGCAGTGTTAAAGGCTAACCAAGTTGTTTATGAAGCTGCTGAAAAAAATATTGAATATCAAGGGATGGGAACTACTGTAGTTGCAACCTTATTTCATAATAACTGTGTCAGTATTGCTCATGTTGGGGATTCACGTTTATATCGGATCCGTAAAAATTCTTTACAACAAGTAACTAAAGATCATTCAGTATTACAAGAATTAATTGATTGTGGTTTTTACACTTCAGAACAAGCTCGCCATTCACCAAATAGGAATTTAGTCACTAGAGCTTTAGGAGTAAGTCAAGAGGTTAATGTTGAGATTCAAGAACAGTCGATATTGGCTCAAGATATTTATTTATTATGTTCTGATGGTCTAAATGACATGCTGGAGGACAAAGATATAAATAGTATAATTCAAACTTCCGATACACTTGAGCAAGCAGCAAAATTACTGGTATCAGCAGCAAATAGTAAAGGTGGAAATGATAATATTTCATTGATTCTAATCCGTCCGCTTGAAATGATTACAAAGCCACGTTTAAATTGGTTTAATAGGTTTATAAATCTATTTTTAAAATAAAAAAAAGCCTGTATCATTTATAGTAAATAATACAGGCTCTTTCAAGAAATCTGGCTCCCCGGGACGGACTCGAACCGCCGACCAATTGGTTAACAGCCAACTGCTCTACCGAACTGAGCTACCGAGGAATGTCAATATCCTGCTCATTATAAATAATCTTTCAATTAATGTCAAGGGAATTTTAAAAAAGTTTAATATTATTTGTTATAAAAGTTATTTATAAATATTCTAAAGTCTTTACTTCCATTCTCAACAAGACTGTTCACTACCATTAAGTTAAGGAATATTTATTGGAATCCAAACCTTCAGATTTGGATTATTCGGACTAAATATAAAACACTTCCAAATCTAAAGGTTTGGATTCCAAGGCTTTACTTAATGGCAGTTGACTGTTGGGAATATACTTTATGCCAATATAGTACGAAGTTTTTCTGTCAGATTAGCCATATTTTTCCTTCGGTACATCAACATTTCTCCTAAACCTTTAGGTGTAGCACTAACAAGACATAAAAGATATTTACTAGAGAAACCTTCTTCTAGAATAGTAACATTTAAAATACCTTCAGAAAATTGATAAGTTGTATACTCAAGTGAGCCTAAACCAGTTCTATCTTTTTCTGTAATCTTATGTGTTGCAATACCACTCAAAACACCAACAAATGTTTCGACATCTACATTCCTACTGCTATCAGAGCCAGATATGCTTTCCGCAACAATCATTGAGTCTTCATCAGAATAAACAAAAACTGCATCTATTTCATTATCTTCTTTGACAATACTATTAAATACTTCTACTAATTCTTCTTTTTTTGACATAAGAACTTTTACCTCATGTATATCCATCTCATTATAAAAAGAAGCAAGCGGACTTCCGTCACCCAATCCAAGTTGTTGACTGGTAGGTATGGAAGTTGGCTTGCCATTTGCCATCATGTTCTTGAAACTATTAATTAAATTTTCAAGAATTTTCATAAAATTTTCCTTTATTACAAAAGGAACATAAAAAATAGTGTCTTCTTTATTACCTATTTGTTTCGGTAACCAAGGTTCCACTAAATGCCTAAGATCATCAACCGATTTTTGGTTAAAATCATCTACCTTTTCTGGACGATTAGAAAAGATAATTTTATCCATGCTACCAAGTTGATTCAAAGTCGTGTCAAACGGTACATCTTGATCTGATTTATAAATAACGATTTTCATTTTTATTCATCCAAAAGTGCTTTGAATTTCTTATAAAGACTCAAGTCTTTTATTTCTGTTACTGGATCACCTGCACTTTTATCGGTATAATATTGTAAAGCTGCATGATAAACTGATAAAGGTATCACATTTTGAGGACGTTCAACATGATTATTGCAATCTTGTACTTGACTAGCATTAATCAGCATATTTAAAAATAAGCTATGTGGATCATATCCTTGACGTTGCAAATTAAGTCGTGCCGTTTCTAATCTTTCTACCCAATCTCGAAACCGAATTGGATTCCCTTTAGGTAATTCTTCAATTTCTTCTAAACCTTGAATCGTATCATCATCCTCATTTCTGATAGCATTGATCAGTTTAAATAAAGCAGCACTAGCACTAGCACTCTCTTCTCTTTTAGAAGAAATCAACGCTACTGGAGTAAAAACGTGCATAAATGGCGTAGGATTATCATCTCGTTTCAGATATGCTTCCATAGCTGCTGCTGTTGCATATACTGCTCTTGCATCACCCTCTTCAGTAGCTTTAATAAGATTATCTAATTGTCTATAAACCCATAAAAACCAAACTTTTACACTATCATCCTGTAAAATACCAGATTTATATTCTTTATAATATTTTTCATCGCTAGAAAATATATTGCAAAAATGATAATTAGTATCAATAATAACGCTTTCTAATTCAGGCATCTCTAACTCATCTCGAATCCGATCCATATTATTTTTAATTGTGCAGAGAAAATCGGCAAATAGACTAGGTTTATATAAGCCAAAAGGATTAGAAGGCCAACCAACGGCATAATAATCTCTTTGTTGATTTTGTTTTAATGATGAAAATGTTCGTTGTACAATGATTTGATTCGCACCCATTTGTTCAGTTAAAGCTGAATCTGTGGATGTTTCATGTTCAATTACAATTCGTCGATCCCGTCTCCTTTCTTCCAATAAAATAGCCGAAGAATCAGTATTCATCGCATTTAAATCTATCACTAAAGTACTTTTACCCAGTTCAAGATTGCGTATCAAAAGCAACAAGGTGAGCATAGTTTTACCAACTCCACCTTTACTAGCTGTTACAATATTCCATTCTAATTTATTCATCAAAAACACACCTTATTGTTATAGATGTATTGAGTAATATTTTAACCATATCCACGTCCTTTATTATATCCATAATCCTTGTTTTCTTGCCAAATAAAACGTCGAATAAATAACCAAAAAATTACAGCTAAAATAATAAATACCGATAATTCAATACTATAAAACCAGGAAGAAAAGTAACTATTTTTCACTACTTTACAAGGTATACTTTTATCAATAATAACAACTTTACATTCAAACTTAGGTTGCTCCTCATCAATAAATTGGAAATTAAAGCTAAAACGATCATCATCTAGAAATTCAAACTGAAAGCTTGATTCCTCAAATTCATCTTGCAATATTTTTTTTGAGATAAAATAACCTTGAGGTTGTTCTTTTTTACTTATTTTTAAGTTTACTTTCTTGATATAGTGATCATATTTAAATATTGCCTGTTTGATTGGATGATCAGAATATGGATATATTTTTATATATTCCAATAAATAATTCTGATCAGAATCAGCACCAGTAAGTGAATAAGTAAACGGTGTTTCTAATTCCGTAAGTTCTAAAATAATAACTGGTTCAGATGGAAAATATTCAGTTATTTCATATAATAAAGCGATAACAGCTAACACAGCAACTATGAAATCTAAACCATTTAAGAAAAAACTTTTGGGCAATAGACTTTTAACAGAAGTACGCATATTTAAAGTTTCCTTTTATGGGAATTGTGCCAGTTAAAAATTACATTAAATTTTGCTATTAGTCAATAATATATTATAAGGGTGTCTCATCAAAAAATAAAGAAATCTAAGCTAATAGTATAACAAGCCAAATAAATAGCTCCAAAAAAATCACCAGAATGTTTATCATAGTTTTTTATAATCTATCTCGTTATCTGCAACTTTGCTTAAGATTTTAATAGACTTACTTTGCTCAATACTGTCACTTATTTTTAAGAATAACAATCATATGATACACTATCCAAATTAATACATTAAATATAACTTATGTCAATTATAGAAAACATATTAGCCTTCATAGTTGTTATCGGTATTTTGGTAACTGTACATGAATTTGGTCACTATTGGGTAGCACGTCGTTTAGGAGTAAAGATTTTACGCTTTTCAGTTGGGTTTGGCTATCCATTATGGTCACATTGCTTTGGTAAGGATAAAACTGAATTTATGATAGCTGCTATTCCTTTAGGTGGCTACGTTAAAATGCTAGATGAGCGAGAAGATGAAGTTGCTCCAGAAGAAGTTCATCGAGCTTTTAATAGACAATCATTAAAAGTACGTTCTGCTATTGTTTTTGCAGGTCCGTTATTCAATTTTATTTTTGCAATTATTGTTTATGCAATGATGTATATGATTGGAGTAACTGGAATGAAAGCTTTTGTGGGTGATATTGAACCACAAAGTGTAGCTGAACAATCTGGATTTCAATCTGGTTATCAAATTGTAGCAGTGAATAATAAACCTACTTTACACTGGGAAAATATTATTCAAACCACTTTAGAACAAGTTCTAAGTGAAAAAGACACTGTAACTTATTCGGTACTTACAGAACAAAATCGGCAATATGATTTAAACATAGACTTAAATAGTTTTACAATTGATGATATTGCTGGCGGTAAATTTTTTGAAAAGATTGGGTTTAAACCATATCGCCCACCTCCACCAGCTATGCTTGGAAAAATTATGCTTGATAGTCCCGCTCAAAAGGCTGGATTTCAAGCTGGTGACATAATTCTAGCTTTAGATGGGCAAAAAGTTACTGATTGGTATAGTTGGGCAGATTATGTTAAACAACGTCCTGAACAAAAAATTGCCGTAGATATTAAGCGTAATCAGCAAAATTTAAGTTTAACTGTAATTCCAGCTAATGTTGAAGGTAAAGGACAAGTTGGAGTTTATGGACCAACAGATTATATGATCCCAGAGAAATATCAAGGGCTAGAACAATATGGTCTAGGTCAAGCTTTAGTAGAAGGAACTAAAAAAAGCTGGGAAATAAGTGTGTTGACTTTGCAAGTTATGGCAAAAATGTTAACTTTACAAGTTTCATATGAACATATAAGTGGCCCAATTACCATTGCTGAATTTGCCGGAAAAACTGCTCAACTAGGAATATCATCTTTCTTAGCATTTTTAGGATTAATTAGCGTTAGTTTAGGAATTATTAACTTATTACCAGTTCCTTTATTAGATGGAGGACATTTATTCTTTTATTTAATAGAGTTTATCAAAGGTAGTCCAGTAGCTGAAAACACTGAATATTTTCTACAACGAATTGGAATAACTTTACTATTATGCTTAATGGGATTGGCAATTTTTAATGATTTAGAACGTTTATTCAGTTAAGTTTGTAATATTTAGTAAATTAAGGTTATAATTAAATCAGAGATTTTGTATCATATAGTTAAAAATTATATATTGATATTTTAAACTTTAACTACATCTTTACTAACCATTATTGATATTAAATAATGTGTTTAGTATGAATTTAAGTTCTAATCTAAAATATTAATGGAGAAGAATTATGATTAGAAAGACTTTATATTCAATATTGATTGTATTATTAACCTTTTCAGTTTATGCTTCTGAAGATCGGCAAATGGAAACTGATGATGGTTATATAATTCATTACAATACATTTAACACTAATTTTTTAACTGCTGAAGTTGCTCATACTTATAATATTAAACGTAGTAAAAAAAGAGCAATGCTAAATATTTCAGTACGGAAAATTGGTAAAGATAAAGTCGCTCAAACTGAGGCTTCTACAGCTGTTATAAAAGCCAAAGTTACTAATTTTGTTGGTCAGCAGAAAAATATTGAAATTCGGCAAATTGATGAAGGAAGTGCTATTTATTACATAGCTGATTTTACCATTGCCAATCAAGAAACAATTAAATTCGACCTTCAAGTTACTCCGAGCGATAAAACTCATACGATAAAATTTGAGCAACAATTTTTTATAGATTAATTTATTATTTTGAACAGATCAATATATAGCAGTCCTCTGGGGCTGCTTTTTTATTTTGGGGATATTCATGTCAACAATGCCTAATTATAATAGTTTACCAGTGACCTTTGTTAAAGGTGAAGGAGCTTGGTTATGGGATACTCAAGGTAAACGTTATTTAGACGCTTTATCTGGAATAGCTGTTTGCGGACTTGGACATTCTCATCCAGCAGTGACAACCGCAATTTGTGAACAAGCTGGTCAATTATTACATACATCTAATATTTATAAAATAGCAAATCAACAAGAATTAGCTAATAAATTAATTAAAATAACCAATATGGAACGGGCTTTTTTCTGCAATTCTGGAGCTGAAGCTAATGAAGCAGCTTTAAAAATTGCTCGTTTATATGGAAATCAAAAAAAATATACGCAACCAATTGTAATTGTTACTGAAGGTTCTTTTCATGGCAGAACTTTTGCAACTTTATCTGCTACTGGCAATCTTAAAGTTCAACAAGGATTTGCTCCATTAGTAGAAGGATTTGTAAGAGTTCCATACAATGATGTTGTAGCAATAACTAAAATTGCAGAACAATATTCTCAAGTAGTAGCAATATTAGTTGAGCCAATAACTGGAGAAGGTGGAATATCTATTCCAGATGCTGATTATTTAGCTAAGTTGCGTAATTTATGTGACAAAAATGATTGGTTATTAATGTTGGATGAAATTCAAACTGGGATGGGACGTACTGGTAAATGGTGTGCATTTCAGCATACAAATATATTTCCAGATGTCATTACTTTGGCTAAAGGATTGGGTAATGGATTTCCGATAGGAGCTTGTTTAACTAAAGGTAAAGTAGCTGATATTTTGCAACCTGGAACTCATGGCTCAACTTTTGGTGGAAATCCATTAGCATGTAAAGCTGCATTGGCAGTTATCGACACAATTCAGCAAGATAATTTATTATCACGAGTCCAAGAACTTAGTGATAGATTTAAACAAGGATTTACTCAGTCATTGAATAAAATAACTGGGATAAAAGAAATTAGAATTAAAGGATTAATGATTGGAATTGAGCTTGAGCAACCTTGTGGTCAATTAGTAACTAAAGCTCTCGAACAAAATATATTAATCAACGTTACCGCAGAGCGAGTTATTCGTCTTTTACCACCACTAATTGTAACCAATGAGCAAGCTGATGAAATTATTGCAAAGGTTAGCAATTTAATTCAAGAAGAATTGAGTTAAAAGGAAATATATTTATGGCTGCACGTCATTTTCTATCTTTATTAGATTTATCTAAAACTGAATTAGATACATTGGTTCAACGAGCCATTGAACTTAAAGAACTACAAATAAAAAATCAATGTCCACCTTTATTCAAAAATAAAGTTCTAGCTATGGTATTTGAAAAATCATCTACTCGGACTAGAGTTTCTTTTGAAACAGCAATGGCTCAATGTGGTGGAAGTGCAATATTCCTATCCCAAAATGATACTCAACTGGGTCGTGGAGAACCAGTCGGTGATATGGCTAGAGTATTATCACGGATGGTTGATTGCATTATGGTGAGAACTTATGCTCATGATACTGTTAAAATTTTTAGTGAATATTCTAAAGTACCAGTGATTAATGCGTTAACCGACTTTTGTCATCCTTGTCAATTGCTTGCTGATGTACAAACTTATGTAGAAAAACGTGGTTCTATTCAAGGTAAAAAGGTGGTTTGGATTGGTGATGGTAATAATATGTGTCACTCATATATAAACGCAGCTTATCAATTTGATTTTAAATTAATTATTAGTACACCTGTTGATTATAAACCGCAGACAGAATTGATGCAAAAATTTGCTGATCATATAAGTTTTATTACTGATCCAGAACAAGCAGTTATGGATGCTGATTTAATTTCTACTGATGTCTGGGCTAGTATGGGGCAAGAAGAGGAACAGCAAGAACGTATGCAAATATTTAAATCTTATCAGGTAAATACTAAACTATTATCCTTAGCAAAACCTGATGCTTTATTTATGCATTGTTTGCCAGCTCATAGAGGCGAGGAAGTAACTACTGAGGTGATTGAAGGCCCTCAAAGTGTCGTATGGCAACAAGCAGAAAACCGTTTGCATTCTCAGAAAGCATTATTAGAATTTTTGTTTAATAATATAACTTAAAGATTGCAAATAGTTAGATAATATAATAGTATTAATCATAATTTTATACAATTTCATATTAACATAGGATCAATATGTCTGAACGTCATTTCACTGACAAGCCTTTAACTATTGCTGGTAAAAATTATAACTCGCGTCTACTTGTAGGAACAGGAAAATATAGAGATTTAGAAGAAACTAAACTCGCTATTGAAGCAAGTGGAGCAGAAATAGTTACCGTTGCAATCCGTAGAACTAATATTGGTCAAGACCCTGAAAAACCAAATTTATTAGATGTAATTTCTCCTGATAAATATACTATTTTACCTAATACTGCTGGGTGTTATACAACCTCTGATGCTGTACGAACCTGTAGATTAGCACGAGAATTGCTAGATGGACATACATTAGTTAAACTAGAAGTATTGGGTGATGAAAAAACCTTATTTCCTGATATTACAGCAACTCTAGAAGCAGCCGAAATATTAGTTAAAGATGGATTTCAAGTCATGGTTTATACTAATGATGATCCAATAATAGCTAAACGACTAGAAGAATTAGGTTGTGTGGCAGTCATGCCGTTAGCAGCTCCAATTGGTTCTGGGCTAGGAATTCGTAATCCATTTAATATTGTAAATATTATTGAAAATGCTCATGTACCAATTTTAGTAGATGCAGGAGTTGGTACTGCTTCGGATGCAGCGATGGCAATGGAATTAGGTTGTGACGGAGTCCTGATGAATACAGCAATTGCTGCTGCTAAACAACCTTTATTGATGGCCTCAGCAATGAAAAAAGGGATTGAAGCTGGACGCGAAGCATATTTAGCTGGCCGAATGCCTAGAAAAAGTTATGGTAGTGCTTCATCGCCATTACAGGGAATGTTTTTTTAATTGATTGAGAATGATTATATGGATAGCCAATGGCTGTTGTTAAATAGTATTCATTTATTAAATGACTTTTGTGCTGAAATGAAGAGCTTTTCTTTTAAGAGATTAGCTATTTTAAGGCTAAAAGAGTTAATTTTACAAGTGAATGCTGAATCACAAGAACTAGTCATGGGTATAACATCAGATGAAAACTATCAGATATTACACGAACATTTATTACCTGGTAAAAGATTACATCAGTTATTAAGCATTCATTTTGCAACAGTTCATATTATCTATGAAATATCAAATCAATCTGTAAAAAAATCGATACCAGTATTATTAGAAGAAATTAATCTTAGCTCTTCAACTACTACTTGCGACTTACGCAATGCTAATTTGTTAGGTTCTAGATTAAGAAGGGCTTTAAACGTGGCATTACAAGGACATACTTGTATATTATGGCTACATACTGATCATGATGTTGAACATCTACAAATGTTATGGAAGCGTAGTCGGGTTATTAAACTCTTAACAGAACACAAAATTCATTGGAACAACAATTTTGAAGAAAGAATGATTAAATTATGGAAAGATCGTTCTCCAGAAGAAGGTAAAGGTATTGTTGTTACAATTGAATGAAAATTTATTTAAAAAATTAAAATGCCTATTCGTAGTTTCGTTCGACGTAGCGGACGTATTACTGTTTCTCAACGTAAAGCTATAGATAAATTATGGCCAGTATATGGAGTTAAAATTGCTGGTGAATTAAATTTAGATATACTATTTGGCCGTAAAGCTGAAAAACATTTAGAAATTGGTTTTGGTAATGGTAATTCATTAATAGATATGGCCATGTCTAATCCTGAACATGATTACTTAGGGATTGATGTTTACACATCGGGTATTGGTCATCTTTTAATTAAAATTGAAGAAAACCAACTTACTAACATACGCATTATTAATACTGATGCTGTAGAAGTATTAACCAATAATCTAACTTCTGCTTGTTTAGATGCTGTCTATTTATTTTTCCCTGATCCTTGGCCGAAAAAACGCCATCATAAACGTCGTTTAATTCAACCAGATTTTATCAATCTATTGGCTAAACGCATAAAACCTAACGGTAATTTTCACTTAGCAACTGATTGGGAAAACTATGCCCAACATATGTTATCAGTTTTAGAATCTAGTTTAGAATTTACTAATCATACTAATACATTTTTTCCACGTCCACCCGAACGTACTTTGACTAAATTTGAACAACGAGGGTTGCGTTTGGGACATAAAGTTTGGGATTTATTATATCGTCGTTGTTAAAAATAGTAATTGCGTTGCCAATTATGATTTTTTACATCTCTAATATATTCATTGGTTGACATCGTTTTACATGATGTAACAATGAAATTGAATCCTTTTGTAGGAGCGAATCTGTGTGTTTGTCCGTGATTCGTATTTTGAATATTTGTGTCATGAATAAGGGCAGACACATAGGTCTTCCCCTACAAAATAGAATATATTTCAATTGAAAAATTATTTTTTACTGGTTAAACCAGTTTTCTTAGATAATGTTTTTTAGTTCGTGTTTGAGTCGTTTACAACGTTCATGTTAAAATCTAGTTTAACATTTTTTAAGTGGTATCTGTTTTTCGACAAATAAATCGGTATCAATATTACTGCAATCATGACTATCTAAAATAGTATCAATTTCTGTAGCAACTTCAGAACAAGTAGTTTTAGTTATATCTTTATATTTCATGGTTCTATCAGCACATAATTGATTACCAGCTAATTCACCTAATTTACGATAAGATTCAAACTGATATTCATTAAAAAATTGGTCAGCCGTAGTTTCATCTGGAAAAGACGGGTGCATACGTCGGTAAACTAACAAATCTTCTGGTTCATTACCTAATAAAGTAGTGCTAATATAAAATAAAGTACCTTCACTACCATCAGGATAATTTATGATTCCTTTGGCAAAATATTTCTTGCTATAACCAGTAGTCGGACATGGACGTAAATCTTCCAAATTCATCTGAATATTAATCCCTAAATCTATTCTGGCTTTATGTTGTAAAACAGCCATTCTAAACATTTGAAAATTAGGGTCTAAACTAGCGTCAGTCGCAATTATAATTTTACAATGTCTTTTAAGTAGCGGATAAATTCCTAAATTTTCATGATGACCGCCATCAGATAAATTAACAAAAGTATCTTCTTCTGTACTACTGCGAAATAACTCTTTTAATAAATAAGGTGGCCATAAAGGTGAAAGTGACCACTGATGACGACAGTTCGGATTACGCATCCATACATTAAGCCGAATATTAAATAAAGTCATTAAAAATGCTGAAATAGGATTGGTTCTAGAACCTTTTTCTGGACTAGCAGCCGCACCAGAAATTGCCATTGCTTTGCCTAATTCAATTGTACCTTGGTTATAGCTGTCTGTACGTCGATAACCAGTTGATTCAGAACCACAATAATATTTGGAAAAAATGAATAAATCAGCTCCTCGTCCTTTTAAATCTGGATTGTTAGAACCTGGCACGTTAAGAGTGCTACTAATCAATTGATATGGGCCATTACAATAACGGTGTAAATCTTTTAATAACAGTGATTGATTAGACAGAATTTTACCATCTTTGCCACGTTTAATTAGATAAGTGCGACTTAAACGAGTTCGATAGATATTGTGAAAGGAATTACTATTAATATCAATGGATAGACTAATTATTAATAGGGTAAAAATTGTTACCGAATATAAAATATGTTCCCACAAAGTTACTAAATCAGCTTTAAAAGTTTGAGCTGTCACATAAAATAACATGGCAAATAATACAAAAATAATAATTAAACTAATAGCTTCTATTATAATTTTTACTGTTTGTAAGAAACCATTTTTAGGTTGGATGATAAAATGCCCAATGGTTACTAATAAAAATGCTGTTAATGTATATAAAAATAAATTATTATTAGTTAACAATTCATAAGTAAATGTTATTAATAAAAATAATAGAATTGTAATTCCACCATAAAATGTTATGTTAGCTAGTTGAATATTATAAAAAGTCATTCTTTCTTTGTGTGACATTCGAGCTATTCGCAATAACATTAAAGGTAACATTAAGCCTAAGATGATACTTAAAATTACTGTTCCTCCAACAATTTTACCTTTTACTACTAAAGTTATTAATAACGTTAAAAATAATATATCTAATATAATTCCAAGTTTAGGACTAAGTTGATAAATTCTGGTGATAACTAATAAACCTAAATAAATACTGATAATTGGGATTAGTAGCTGTTTGGGATTGGGAAATTCAATTTTTAAATAGTCTAATATAAAAAACTCAGCTAATCCAATAATTTCTGTGAAAAAAGCTAATAATAAGATGATAATTAATCCTCTCAGAATTAGACCAGAAATAAAAGTCCCAATAGTATGCCAAGAATCTGTGCTAGTGAGTTGATTGCCACCTAAATAATCTTTGCTTACACGTAAATGATTAACTTCAGCTCGTTCTTGTAATTTAGCATCTCGTTGATTACGAAGAGGAAAATTTTCTGCATCAGTTGATGCTTTTGCATCTTCTGCTAATAATGAGCTTAAACAAGAAGCAGTATAACCACCGCCAGATACCCCAGAAAGATAATCACAATACTTTAAAACATTCTGTTTAGCTAAAGACTGTAATAGCCCTATGCTGAAAGTTGCTGAACGTACACCTCCACCAGATAAAGCCAATCCGATTAAACCAGTATCAGTATTGGGGGTAATATTAGAATCAGGCACTTTAGTGTTAGCTTTACTACAAGCAAAAATTGCTGACCAAGAGCTTTCTGGTTTACTAGATTTAGGAGTTATGACAGGTTCTGTTGTTAATGGTTCTGGCAAATCTTCGATAGCTGGTAAAGAATCGTCACAAGATTCAATATCAGAAATAACTATCTTTTTTTTGGTTCGCCAATTGCTTAAAAAATCCCAAAATCCAGCTGGATGCTTATTTTTTTTTAATAGGCGTTGTTGAGGAAGCAACTGTTTATATATTCGTTGATATTCTATAGTTAAATCAGTAGTATCAATTCCCATTTTATTACGCCGTTTTATTAAGTAATTTAATTCGGCTAGATAAATATTGGCAAAAACACGAGTATATATAGGAGGTCTATTAGGCATACTAAAGTATTAATTAGCGTTTAAGGAGAGATATTTAATTATGAATTACATATATTTAGGATATTGTTAAAGCATTTATTAGATATATAATTATTTTATCCTGTATAAGATACTTGCTCTTACACAACGTAATACATCATAATTATAAATGCTATCAAAATGTTCAAAAGTTGGTTTTAAAGCTTCCAAAGATTCTTGAGATAAAAAATGATCTTCAATCTCATTGATTTCTTGTTCGGTTAAATCAGTTATAACTTGTTCTAATTCTAATTGTCCAGTTTCAATTCCTGAAGACAGATGGCTATAAATAGTGGTATATTTTAACTTTCGTTCTGTAACTATATCTTGTATATTAGTACCTTGTTTTAGCAAATCAATCGTTATTTCGGCCGACTCAGATATAACTGTTTCTCTCTCTATAGTTGCAGTTATAGGTTTGTCAGCTACTGGGATTCCATATTTAATTATATGTTCACCCAATATTTCAATAAAAATTTTGCCATAATGATCCAATTTTTTAGCTCCAACCCCAGATAAGTTTGCAAATTCAGCTAATGTTTGAGGTTGTTGTAATACTATATCTTCCAAAGTGCTATCATGGAAAATTACATAAGGTGGAACACTTTGTGTGTTTGCTAAATTAGAACGTTTATTAACTAAAGCATCCCAAAGAATCTTCTCATTACCAGTAAATGATCGCCATTGAGATGAACGGCTATAAGCTTTATTACGATGCTTTTTACCAATATCTTTCCGGAGAAAAACTTGTTCTTCCCCTCTTAAGATAGGCCGAGAGTTTTCAGTTAATCTTATACTACCAAAACCTTCGACATCAACTGATACTAACCCTCTAGCAATTAATTGTCGAAATAAAGAATGCCATTGTTCATTATTGAGTTCTTTACCAATTCCAAAAGTACTAACTTTATCATGTTGGAACTTTAAGATTCTTTCAGTTTTTTTACCCAATAATACTTCAATCAGATATTGTACTCCAAACCTTTGTTCTGTACGATAAATACAGGATAAAGCTTTCCGAACTGCTTCAGTACCGTCCCAAGTTGAAACAGGTTCAATACAAGTATCACAATTGCCACAACCAGTTGCTAAATGTTCTCCGAAATAATTTAATAAAACCTGCCGTCTACAAGTAGTTATCTCGCAATAACCTAGCATAGCCTTTAATTTATGTTGTTCTATACGTTTATGTTGTTCGTCTGCTTCGGAGTTATCAACCATACGTCGTAACATAACTACATCTTGTAAACCATAAGCCATCCAAGCATTAGCTGGTAGTCCGTCTCGGCCAGCTCTACCAGTTTCTTGATAATAAGCTTCCAAGCTCTTTGGTAAATCTAAATGAGCTACAAATCTGACATTAGGTTTATCAATTCCCATTCCAAACGCAATAGTTGCTACAATAATTACCCCTTCTTCCCGTAAAAACCGCATTTGGTGTTGTTCACGAGTTCCTTTGTCCATTCCTGCATGATATGGTAAAGCTTTCCAACCTTGTTGAGCTAACCATTTAGCAGTATCATCAACTTTTTTACGAGATAAGCAGTAGACAATCCCAGCATCATTATTGTGTTTTTCAGTTTGCAAAAATTCTAATAATTGAGCCTTGGCATTTTGTTTTTGCACAATTCGATAGCAGATATTAGGTCGGTCAAAACTGGCAGTAAAAATTTTAGCATTTTCTAATCCTAGATGAGTAATGATATCTTTTTTAGTAGGATCGTCGGCAGTAGCAGTAACGGCAATACGAGGAATTGTGGGAAAGCGTTGATGTAAAATAGATAATTTAGTATATTCTGGACGAAAGTCATGTCCCCATTGCGATACACAATGAACTTCATCTATGGCAAATAATGCTATTTCTGTTTGGTTTAAAAATTCTAAAAATCTTGTAGTTAGAAGTTTTTCTGGAGAGACGTACAGTAAATCTAATTCATTTTTACTTAATTGACGGGAAACATTGCGTGTTTGCTCAAAGTTCAAGGCTGAATTTAAATAAGCCGCTTTAATTCCATATTGTTGCAATGCAATGACTTGATCGTGCATTAAGGCGATTAAAGGAGAAATTACTATGGCAACTCCAGAACGCAATATAGCTGGAATTTGATAGCATAACGATTTTCCGCCACCAGTTGGCATTAACACTAAAGCATCTCCACCATTCAATATATGCTGGATTATCTGTTCTTGTTCACCACGAAATTTTGGATAACCAAAAACATGGTGTAATATTTCGGCTGGAGACATTGATTAGTATCTTATAATTTTAAAATTACACAAAATAACTTTCAGGAAATTTTTCGGTAATCATCATTACTGGTTTTTGCCTAGAAAAAACTCGATAAGTACGGCATAACATTTTTTCTTCTGGAGTAATATCAAAGTAATTAGCTAAATCATTGGCTGGTTCTCGTGCTGATACAATGATCTCTTTAAAGATTTCAGCCTTATGTTCTAACCATAACCTTCCTATTGGTACATGAGATTTAATTAATTTATCTCTAAATTTTTCTTCTAATCGTTCAATGACAATTATTGATTCTGCATAGAGCCAATTACGTTCGCTAATTTGCCCTTTCAATAGTATATTTCTTTTTATTACCTCACAACCAACTCTAATATCCAAATGCAAAATATCTTTAGTTATACAAACAATTTCTTCAGATAATTTAACCACTTGTAATTGTTCCGTTAAATAAGCTTCTAAAATTTTGGTTAAAGTACCATCTGTTACTAGCAAAATCCTTTGAAATTTACTTAATTCAACTGGTTCGAGCTGATTATAATTCGATGATTTATTCCATTCTGAAATCAAGATTCTTCCTCATTTTTAATCAAAAGTATAACCAAACAATTTAATATCATCTTTAAAATGTTCAGCAACTATTTTTTGAGTTTTTAGATTATAATATGAACGATAATCTCTATGTACCGTCTTATTTATAGTTGGTAAAGAAGTTTCAATATTAAGTATTTTACAAATTTTTTGAAAATCTTGATTTAAATTTTCATATCTACCAATAAAATCAACGATTATTTTTCCATCATTATCTACAATGGTATCTTTTTGAAATTTGGTAGCTCCTTTAGAATAAGGATTATCAGTCTCAATTACCCATTCTAAATATTCAGAAAAACCAGACATTGATTTAACCAGTTCGTATTTAACATGGCCAGTTTCTTTTAGGATAAAATAATACATAGACACTTGCCAATCCCAAGGATTTCTGACAAAAGCAAATTTGTAAAAATTATTATATACGTCTGCTGGAAGTTCTCGTTGAGCGTCTTTGGCTTTTATGTGAGTTAAAAAAGCATCCCAAACTGCATAAAAAGGATTTGGTTTACCATCTAAAATTTTTGCTGGTCGTCTAATTTTAAATTTTTCTGGTTCTTGAACATAATCTTGTAAGGCATTTCTAATGCTAAGCCCAGCTACTTTAGCAACATGAAAAAAAATAAATTTATGAGTATAAGATATTAACATTTTATTAGCTTAAAAAACCTAAACATTAAGATATAATATAAACTTAATGCACAATAATAAATTCATCGTATTCTAATTTTAACCTTAATTAAATGCAACCATATAAACTACCATTAAGTTTTGACCCAATACAACTAACCAGAGAATTAGAACAATTTAATGAGATTGAGTGGAATTCTACCTCAAATAAATCAGCTATTATCCTAACTTCAGTTGGAGGAACTATTAATTGGGATTTTGCTATATCTGGCTCATTAAAATCAACTATTTTTTTAGAACGTTGTTCTTATGTTAAACAAATACTGAATTCATTAGATATTCCTATTTCCCGTTGCCGCTTTACTAAATTTACCGTTGAACAATTAAATTATCACTGGTTTCGCCATGTCATAATTTATGTACCTATTATAACTAAATGTACATTGTCTCATAGAGATAATAATATTCAAATGCTTCCAGGAGAAGCTTGGATTTTTGATAACAATCAACCTTATAATATTGATGTAAATAATAGTTTATTAGCTATAGAAATACCAAGGAATAGTCAGTATAACACATTACTCAATAAGAATATTTCCCATTTAGAAAATTATTCAGAGTCAGTTAATCTAACGTCTTACCAGTTCGAGATATTACGTCCTTCAGAAATTCAACAATTAACTACTGCTATTTTGGACGAAGTAAAAATCACTAAAATTCCAACATTTGATATTTTAGTAACTGTAATTGAAGATTTTAACAAACAATGGCAAAAAGTATTTATTAAATTTGGTCATAATTCTAATGGTGAATTAGCCTATCAAGACCTTATTGCCTATTTCAACAAACAAATTATACTTAAAGTAAGAAAATGGTTATTGCCACAGGGAAATGGTATTTATGCAATTAATATAATTAGTTCTATGTTATGGATGTCACCGCCACAACCAAAACGCCTTAGTAGAAATTTACTTACTAAAAAGAGATTACAAGTTAAACCAGCTGTACACAAAGATGTTGTTTATCGAAGTTTGAAACAAGAACTGAATAGAAATTTACGGCCTAACCAAATTGATATTTTAGCAGCATGTGATTCTCTGGTAAATTTGCAAGAAATTCAACTAATAACTCGATTAAAATCTGATGAAATAATTACAATTGTACAAAAATTACTGGCTATGAGATTGCTGACTGAAGAGTTCCAATGTCCAAAATTTAACCAGCCAATATTTATTGTATCTGCCCCTAGAGCTGGTAGTACTTTATTATTTAATACTTTATCATTATTCTCTGATTTATGGACTATTGGAGAAGAAAGCCATGAATTAATTGAATCTATTCCAACTTTACATCCGTCTTATCGGAATTTTGATTCTAACTGTCTCAGTGCCACAGAAGCTACTACTAAGATTTCGATGATTTTACAACAACGTTTTATCAGAGAATTACAAAATAGAGATGGTAATTCATATCTAAATTTTCCAGTTAAACAACGGCCAAATAAAATACGTTTTATGGAAAAAACTCCTAAAAATGCTCTGCGAATTCCATTTTTAAAAGCAGTATTTCCACAAGCTATTTTCATTTATTTATATCGTGATCCAAAAGAAAATATAAATAGTATGATGGAATTTTGGCGTTCTCGACGTTTTATTGCTTATCAGCCATTACCAGATTGGCCGTATAGTAATTGGAGTTTTTTATTAATCCCTGGGTGGCGAAAATTAGCAGGATGTTCCATAGCAGAAATTGCTGCGTATCAATGGCAAACAGCAAATAACTATATTAAAAATGATTTGCAAAAATTACCAGAATCTGATTGGTGTTTTATAAATTACGCTGATTTAATTGGAAAACCTAAAGAAACTATCTATAAAATTAGTAAATTTGCCAAATTAAATTGGGATTCACAAATCGAACAGACTTTGTCAAATCCTTTACCAATTTCTCCAATGACCTTGTCTGCGCCATCTCCAGATAAATGGTTAAAACATGCGGAAGAAATTAATGAGGCAATAGTTAAACTTGGATAAGTTCTAGGTATTTGTTGGGATGTTTTATGAAAAAAATTTGTACATCTATTATGACGTACAAATTTATAGAAAATGGTGGAGGTGGCGAGAATCGAACTCGCGTCCACAAGTCCGCTGCCCTTGGCTCTACATGTTTAGCCCTATCTTTTTTTTAACCATTAGCTATCCGATAGGCAGGGTAAATCTAATGGTGATTCAGGTAATTTTTAACAGAAAAATCCCTAAAATATTCTTCTGCGGTCTTATGAGATATGACCTTTGAGTGTTTGCGTTAACAAACTCTGAGTGCATAAGCACATGCTCAGTCAAAGGCTAACCGGGATTAAGCGGCTAGGGCGTAAGTTTCGTCGTTGGCGACTATAACTTATTTTGCAGTTGATTTTACGAGGTATGCTGCTCCTCGACATGCACCTCAAGTTTTGTAACCCGTGTCGAAACCTTGTCACCCCCGGGTTCATAAATACTACTTTAAATTATATTATAATATCTATATTAAGTATTTGCAAGAGAATTAATAATAAATATTTTTAGAGTTAGGATAATTCTTAATTCTTAATTAATTTTAATAAAAATATCAAATACTTATTTTGTATTTATGTAATTTACTCAATTAAGAAATTCTATATTTAAAATATTAGTACTATAATGCAAGATTACTTTATTACCTTTTTATTTATTATAGTATATACTATGAAAATCCTTAAATTTTAATAAGTTTTAGATAAATTGAAATCCTAAAAATTGTTCAAACTATTGAATGGATGGTTCTTATGTTTACAAAAATTTCTATTATTTCTATATTATCTGTGTTAGTTGCTGCTTGTGTCACGGTCAATGTTTATTTTCCAGTTGCATCTGCTGAGGAAGCTGCTGATCAATTTGTTGGTCATGTTTATCAAAAATCTGTTCCAAAAACTTTAAATAAAAAAGAACCTACTAAATCTCAGGAATCTCCAAAAGAAGATGTTTGGGAAATAGATTCACCTAATAGTAGTTTACCTTGGATTATAAAATTAGCCAATATATTTATTCCTCCTGCTTATGCTGTAATTAATATAGATATATCTAGCCGAAATATCCAAATTTTACAGGATAATATGGCGGAAAGACATCAGCAACTAAAACGTGGATATGATATTGGTGCAATAGGCATAACTAACAATGGTTTAATTGCTTTACGCAATGCTGATAAAATACCATTAAAGAGTCTCCCTAAAATAAAACGTTGGATAGAGGAAGAAAATCAAGAACGTTTAAATTTATATAAAGAAATTGCATTAGAAAATCATCATCCAGAATGGGAATCAGATATTCGAGCTATTTTTATTAGTCGCTGGATAGAACTTGCAGAATCTGGTTGGTGGTATCAAAATGCTAAAGCTCAATGGCAACGCAAACAATAATTCTAATTACATAATCAGAATAAACTGTACTATTTTTACCACAAAAAAAATATTTGTTGTTTTTTTTCTACAAAGTGTTGCATTTTTATTTTTTTTAAGTTAGAGTGTCTAAACATATTGAACAATGACTTAAGTTCAAAACAACGATTATATATAAGGTAATAAAGGAGTCTAAGACTTCAATTTTACTTACTAGTTTATAGACCAAATATTGAGAACTACATCTAACTCATATTTTTGGGCATAGATAGCTTTGACGAATATAACTTTTATCATTTTTAAGTAGTTGATACAGTATTAAATAAAATCGGAGATTTTTAAATGAATCGGAAAATACTTACATTGGCAGTTGCTACTGCTTTAGTAGTGCCTATGGCAGCTCAAGCTGACATCAGATTATCAGGTATAATTCAAGCAGAAATTGGTAGTTGGGAAGTTGCTGGTGGTGATGAAACTAATGCTTATCGTACTGATGGTAACCAAACAACTGACGATATGAGTCGCCAAACTCGTACCTATGATGAAGGTGGTGCTATAACTAACTATGGTATGAGCAATATATTACTTCAGTTTGACGAAAAATTAGGTAATAGCGGTATTACTGCTAATGGCCAGTATCAAGTTGGTTTTAATACTTCCAAAAATATTGGTTTAAATGGTAAAAAACCAGTTTGGGTTGGTTTAAAAGGTTCTGCTCTTTATTTCCGTTATGGTACTTTAACAGGTGCTTATAAATCATCTCGTACTCTTATTGATCCATGGTCATATACCTCTTTGCAAGCTAGTGGTACAGCTGGTGGTATGAGTGGTAATCGTTATCACAGTGTAGATTGGGATGTTAGTAAGCAAAAATTCTTAGTTAATACTAGTGCAGCAGTTTCTAATGCTAATGGTTTAACTAATGAAGGTTTTGTAGATGGTGCTCTTGAATTAGGTGTTAACATTAATGGTTTTATATTTAAAATTCAAGGTATAGTTGATGATGCCGCTCCTATGAATGGAGCAGGAATGCTTGAACTTAGATATGAAGCTCCTAGTTTCGCAATGTGGGCTAGTGCTGCTTATACTGATTTAGATATAAAAGATACACTTGATGATGCTATTGATGATGTCAGTGATGGTATTGATGAATTGCAAGATAATCTTACTGAAGAAGAAGCACAGGCTAGACGAGATGCTAGGAATGCAGATGAAGGCTTTGGTAATTGGAAAGTTGGTGGCCAGTTTAAACTTGGTAATACTCTGAAAGTTGGTCTTCAATATGAAGATGCTGAGATGGGTCATTTTGATAATAATGGTGATGGTGGTAACTACATTCTTGGTTCTATCGAAGCCGGCATGAACAACATGGTTATTGCTGCATGGGTTGGTGCTTATAGTTCTGACATAGATGATAAAAATAGAATGAGAGATGTTAATGGTGACTCTCTGGATGAAGATGCTTTAAGTTGGGCTGTTGGTGTTAAATACAACTTTAGCAAACGTTCCCAAGTATACTTAGGTTATCGTCAAACTGATAGTGATAATGACTACCGTGACGAAAATATTGCTGTAATGGGCATTAAACAAACATTCTAAGTTTACCTAGTTTAAGTTAAAATTTTAGCTTGTAATGAAAAACCTCGTAATTAATTTTGCGGGGTTTTTTTATGTTTACTAAATATTTCAAATTGTTTACTTACATCAGATTCTGGACTCCATCCCTGAGTATGTTGGATGATTAATTCTGATAATAATTGAATATGTTCAATACTAGAATTTAACGCTGGAATATAATGAAATTCTTTTCCTCCAGCCTGTAAAAAAATTTGGCGGTTTTCATGATTTATCTCTTCTAAAGTTTCTAAACAATCCGTTGCAAAACCAGGGCATATGATATCGACTCTATTTAACTTTTCTTTACCAAGTTCGATTAATACTTTATCAGTATAAGGTTTAAGCCATTCCTCTTTACCAAATCTAGATTGAAATACTACTTGTGATGGTATATCAATTTGTTCTGTTAATAATCTAGCAGTTTTTTGACATTCACAATAGTATGGATCACCCTTTAAAAAAAATCGTTTCGGAATACCATGAAAAGAAAATAATAGTTTATCTGGTGTTCCATGTTTAGCCCAATATTGCTTTATTTGAACGACTAAAGCTTTAATATAAGTTGGATGATCATGATAATGAGAAATAAAACGTATATCTGGTAACCATCGCCAAGTTTTTAAAACCTTATTAACTGCATCAAAAGCTGAACCAGTAGAAGTAGATGAATATTGAGGATATAATGGTAATATTAAAATATATCTTGCATTAGCCTGCCTTAATTGTTCTAAACCTGTTGCAATTGAAGGATTTCCATAACTCATACCTAGTGCAATTGTAATTGGACTATTAAAATTTGTTACCTGTTGAAGTTTTTGTAATTGGGTTTTACTAATTTCTAATAAGGGTGAACCAAATTCAGTCCAAATTTGTTGATATTTTTTTGCTGAACGACTAGGTCGAATACGCAAAATAATTCCATGTAGAATTAGCCACCATAACCAACGTGGCATTTCAGTTATTCTAGGATCGGCTAGAAATTCTCCTAAATAATTTCGCAAGGCTGAAGGAGTAGGAGCATCAGGAGTACCTAAATTTACTAATAAAACTCCTATTTGTTCTGGATTTTTATGATTGTAAGTAGAATTATTATAAATAGTCATTTAAAATTAAAATTAGCATAATTAATGGGTAAATCCATTGCCACCAAGGTGGTTTTGATAGATTTGGAATTTCTAAGGTACATAATGGAATTGTGTTTGCACATATCAATACTTTTGCAAATAATTCTGTTGTTTTATTACTAATATTTGAATTTATATCAGTATAAAATTTCTGTACTGTTTGAACAGTATCAATTACTAAAGCAATCCGTACAGCTAATCTCTCAGTTGGAAAACCTAACTTAGTTAATGGTAAAAACCACCATTGTAAAGCGGCAATAATTTCTTGAGTTGTAGTGATTGTTAAAAATAAGTTAGCTGCTAATATTATAGTAATTAGTATTATAATTTTTTCAATTATTAAAAACAAATTTATAATATCTGAATTAAAAAATAAATTTAAGAGCAGTATTGATAAAAATAACCAACGTAAACGGATTAGAATCTTTATAATTGGAGATATTGGACATTTATAAACAATAAATAATAATAATATTAAAATTATAAATGATATGTTATTAGTTATCACTAATCCGACAACTAATAACAAGAAACAGATAAGACGTATGGCAGGATGCAATTTATCAGATATTTGCTATCATAGATTGAGCTTTTTGTTGCTGTTCTTCATCACCTTTTTGGATGATTTCCTCAAGGATACCACGAGCATTATCATTATCATCCATATCTATATACATTTGAGCTAAGTCAAACTGACTACTTATTTCATCCCCAGAACTTTCCTCATCAATCTCCATATCATCAGGAATTTCTCCAGTATCCAATTGATTTAATAAAGAATCTAGGTCGTCATCGGTATCACCTAAATCATCCAAGGAAAGGTCATCATCTTCTAAAGATAATTCTTCCATTGAGTCATCAGTATCACCTAAATCATCCAAGGAAAGATCTTCATCATCTAAAGATAATTCTTCCATTGAGTCATCGGTATCACCCAAATCATCTAAGGAAAGGTCATCATCTTCTAAAGATAATTCTTCCATTGAGTCATCGGTATCACCTAAATCATCCAAGGAAAGTTCATCATCATCTTCTAATGATAATTCTTCCATT
>DAOUSL010000463.1 GCA_030627235.1 Thioploca sp. | reverse complement strand
GTGACGGCAATTCCTTAACGGAGAATTACAAATGAATACTTTTATAGAAGTTCCCGCTAATGCTAATTCCATAGCTAAAAGAAAATTAGTCTATGGAGTAGGAATCAATGACTCAGATTACTTAACCAACTTTAAAGAAGGTTCTAAAAGAACAATGTGCCCTTATTATCAAAAATGGCATAGTATGATTCAGCGTTGTTATGATCCTTTAGAATTAGACAAGTATCCAACTTACATAGATTGTTATGTCTGTGAAGAATGGTTATATTTTACAAAGTTTAAATCTTGGATGGAAACTCAAAATTGGGAAGGTTTAGAATTAGATAAGGACATTAAGGTTAAAGGGAATAAACTTTACGCTCACCATACATGTTTGTTTATAAGTCGATTGCTTAATAATTTACTTAACGTAAGATCCTCCTATAAAGACAGTACGCATAGGGGTGTCGTGTTTCAGAAGAATATAAATAAATATCAGGCTAAAATAAGAATTCAGGGTAAATCTATGCACATTGGAGTGTATCACTCAATTTGTGACGCAAGGGAGGCATATATAAAAGCAAAGAACAAAGAGATTATTAGACAGTCAGATTTAGTGGAAAATAAAGAAATAAAAGAATATTTTAACCAGCATTTATTGAAGGAGTAAATATGGGGCAATTTGATAACGATAAAGAATTGATAGAAAAAGTTAAGATTTGGAATGATAGGGACTTGCCAGACGTGAAACAAAATAAATATAACAGGACAATTACAAATGCTGAAGGTGAAGCTATTGTCGTTGATGTTTATGACGTACTAAAAGCATTCAGTGTTACTTGTCCAGCGTTACAACACTTAGCTAAAAAAGCATTGTGCTGTGGTTTACGCGGTCACAAGAACTTAGAAACAGATTTGCAAGATATAATTGACAGCTCCGTGAGAGCTAAGGAATTGAATAAATGAAAGTTGAAATAACACATAACGGTTCTAGTTTCGTACTAGAGTGCGAGAAATCCACCATTCCATATTATGATAGTAAGTCT
>DAOUSL010000308.1 GCA_030627235.1 Thioploca sp. | reverse complement strand
TTAGGTGAGCTCTGTGCATTTGATGGCGACTGCATATCTGATGAATGTAAAGGTTTTATATGCGTCCATAACAAATATCAATAAAAACACATATCAAGCTTAAGTCTCGCAAGAAACACTTTAAAAGGTATTCTTAAACAGCACCTTTTAGTGAGTTCATACGGATATAAAAAGCCCAGTATTACTAGCTGGGCTTGGTTGAATGCTAACCTAACTTATTTATATTATTCTGAAGTGCTGAAAAATCATGATCACAACTCACTCTCAATCAAGCGAGGAGCTTCCTCAGAAAAGCTTATCATTTGAAACTGTTCAAGGTGCCGTTGGATAAACTGTTGGCCACTTGTAGTAATTAAGTTAATATCCTTACTAATTAATTGCATATCATCATTTAACTGTTCAATAAAGCGAGTAGCATTCCTTATAATTGAGGCAAGATTCTCACCAACAGCGGCAACTAAAATTGCCTTACTAGACTCATTCATTTCAAGACTATCTATTTTTTCTAATTGAGCTTGAGCTTGCTCTATAGCCCTATTTTGTAATTCTGAATACTGCTGGGTTTTCTCATGAATTAGTTCATAAGCTTTTCGCTGTAGATCAATACGCATACTTCCTATAGAATCAACTGCTTCAACATTTATTCGTGTTAATTCCTTTTGGTAATCCATCATTGCATCCGACACAACCTTCATACGCTCAAAATCTTTATCTTTTTTCAACTGCTCTATTTCAGAAATAACTCGAACTATTTCAGTTTCCCTAGTAATAGCCATTTCCGTATCATGCTTCGACTCCCTGATCCTTTGGTCAGACAACCCTTTTTCCGCACCAATTTGGCGTTCTATATCTCGGTGCACATCTCTGTCTTTAGACTCTTCACGCCTCTTAAACTCACTCTTTCTTAAAGGCTCTTCCGCCCAGTTTGACAGTAACGTAGCAGGTACTAGTATTATATCCCCTAATTTTGAAATCGCTTTCCCTATCCCTAAGAGGCTCATATTTTTACCTCTAGCAACTTTATTTTCCGTTCAAAAATAACTCGATTTTTTTCCATTGCTACAGTTAATTTATTATGTAACATACTTGACTTTTCCCCTGCTTCAATAAACTTCTGTAATACACATTCCATCTCTTCAACCAAAGAAAGCCCCAAGTTTAATTGTGAGCTATCAGTAACTTTAAATAGAGACCATTTCTTTATAAATTCTAAAAAAATTTTTGCAAGCTCAGCCTCCGCATGTAATTTCTCATCACCATGAAAATTAACATTAACCGTATGGTTAAAGACACTCCAGTGATTACTTACCCACCCCAGAAAATACTTATCTTTTGACAAATCAAACAACTTTGGGCTATTTTCATATCTATACGAGGGTTCGAAAATTTCAGGTGATTCCTCTAAAAAATCACTAACTATACGCTCTCTACATAGCTTTAATGCATCAAGAGAAATAGCTACCTCTTTTTTATTTAGCACCTGATGGCTTCTCAGGCTGCCTCATACTTGCTGTAATATTGTCTAGCTTAGCATCTGATGCACCCTTTTTTGCTTCACTATTTATCATACTTAATATCTCTATCACATGAGTTCTTGCAAGATCACCACTCAAGTCAATACTTTTAGTGTAATTAGCAACCAAATCTTCAACCCACTTTGCCGAAATACTTGCATCTACCTCAGCTGATTTCATCGTTTGAATAACTTCTTTAAGCGTTTGAGTAAAAAATTGAGACCTTTCCCTTCTTAAATCTTCCTGAAGCGTATTAGCAAATTTAATCTCTTCCTTATAATTTTTAATCAGCTCTAGGTAGTGGCTCTCATGATTATATAAAAGCTCTAACTTTAATTTTATATCTTTTAACTCAGATGACTCATTTTTATCAGGTAACATTATTTCGTCCTTTTGCAGGTTTAACTTTGGTGTAAATACATTAACCACTCTTTCACAAAGTACACTTCTCTGTGACTTATACTCAACATTAACTATATGAATGTGAGAAATACCCAATGACTTTCTTTTAGTAAAACTTTCTTTTAATAAGATTGATCTATCTGAATATTGACCTACATAGATAGGTAACCAATAATCTTTTTTATTTTTCGCTGCTAAAATAAAGACGCTAGAACTATTTATAAAGCTATCAATTTTATCCGCATCATAGATCTTATATATATTAAATACAGAATCACACCATGTAGTTGTTGCAACCGCCCTACTTGGCTTTTTATTTTTTGGTTCAGGTTCAGGAAATAGCTCACTTAAAATATCATCAATCATTCTTCAAATTATAACTCACTCTACATACTAGTCAACCAGGCATAAAAAAACCCTATTGAATTAACAATAAGGCTTCCTCTACTGGTATAAACCAAATCTTCAAACTTCTATCTAATAAAAATTTTTCTAATACTAGCTTTTCAAGCATAACTCCTTACC
>DAOUSL010000265.1 GCA_030627235.1 Thioploca sp. | reverse complement strand
TACTGCCAGATGATGGAGTCACCGTAAAATTTATTGTTATGGTATCGCCAATTTCTGATGGATTAGGGGTGTTGCTGGTAATTGTAGTGGTAGTTGGAATTTTAGTAATAGCAAAAGTTTGGGAAACATCGGTTGCTGGAGCATAGGTTGCATCACCAGCTTGGGAAGCAGTAATTGAACATTGACCAGCAGATATAAAAGTTACTGCTCCAGTGCTGGAATTAACGGTACAAACAGGTGTAGTGGTAGAAGTATAACTTACACTTAACCCACTATCGGAAGTTGCCGCAAGAGTTAAAGTATCAAGAGTAGTTTTATTCCCCGGATTAGTGAATGTTATAGTTTGGTTGGATTTACAACCGCCATCGATAATTGTCCAACTATCAGTAGTTGTCATATTATTACGAGCGGTTTCTGCAGCTGAACCAGAAGTACAAATACTATTACCCCCATCAAAACTGACTTCTGATTGAAGGATTAAATTATTCCATCCTACAAGTATTGCATCGTAGTTTGCTGTTGAAAGTGTTACTCCATTAAACATTTCAGTCATATCTGTGATATTAATAACATTCCAACCACCTATATTTTGATTAAAAGCAGTTGCTTGATAAAACATACCAGCCATATCTGCAACATTGCTCACATCCCAACTACCTATATCTTGGTTAAAAGCCGAAGCACCGTTAAACATATCGGACATATTTGTAACATTACTAACATTCCAATCAGCTATATTTTGGTTAAAAGCTGTGGCTTGATAAAATATACCAGCCATATTACCAACATTACCAACATTCCAACTATTTATATCTTGGTTAAAAGCGGAAGCACCGTTAAACATATCTTGCATGTCGGTAACACTACTAACATTCCAACTACCTATATCTTGATTAAAAGCAGTAGCTTGGTAAAATATCCCAGCCATATCTGTAACACTGCCAACATTCCAGCCACTTATATCTTGGTTAAAAGAAGAAGCACTATTAAACATATCGGACATATTTGTAACATTGCCAACATTCCAACCACTTATATCTTGATTAAAAACTGGTATAGAACTAAACATATAAGACATATCAGTCACATTACTAACATTCCAACTGCCTATATTTTGATTAAAAGTAGTTGCTTGGTAAAACATAACAGACATATCTGTAACACTGCTAACATTCCAACTGTTTATATCTTGGTTAAAAGAAGTTGCATCGCGAAACATATCGGACATATTGGTAACACTGCTAACATCCCAATCAGCTATATTTTGATTAAAAGCAGTTGCTTGATAAAACATACCAGCCATATCTGTAACATTGCTAACAGTCCAATCATTTATATCTTGGTTAAAAGCCGAGGCTTTGTTAAACATATCGGACATATTGGTAACACTGCTAACATTCCAACTATTTAAAGGTTGATTAAAAGAATCGGTACTGGTAAACATATAAGACATATCAGTAACATTGCTAACAATCCAACCATTTATATCTTGGTTAAAAGCACTTGCTCCACTAAACATAGAAGACATATTTGTCACATTGCTCACATTCCAACTACTGAGGTCGGAGTTGAAAGCTGTTGCCCCAGAAAACATAGAACGCATATCTGTCACAGTATTCACATTCCAACTACTTATATCTTGATTAAACATAGAGGCATCCCGAAACATATAAGACAGCGTGTTCACATTGCTAACATTCCAACTACTGATATCTTGATTAAAAGCAGTTGCTGTATCAAACATAGAATACATATTTGTTACATTGCTTACATCCCAACTACTTATCTCTGAATTAAAAGCCGTTGCACGATTAAACATATAACGCATATCTGTCACATTGCTCACATCCCAACTACTTATATCTGAGTTAAAAGCCGTTGTATTAGCAAACATACCATACATATCTGTAATATTGCTAACATTCCAATTATTTATGTTTTGGTTAAAAATAGTTGCTTTGTAAAACATAAAACAAAAACTAGTAACATTACTAAGATTTGGAGAATCTATCGCAGTGATTTGCAAGTGACTGGCTCCATAAAAAGCCTTATCCATACTTTCCCAAGCAATATTTCCCCATTGCATAACATCTAAAATTTTAGCTTTTTCTGTTCCATTATTAATGTAGATAGCCGGAAAAATTCTTCGAATATTAATAATATGCTCACCAGCTGTACCATAAGTACAGGTACCATCTCCAGTAATCAAAGTTTGTTCAAAAGTGTCATCGCCGTCACAATCAATATCATAGTCATAAGTGTAGAGAGAATCCACAGGAATAGTAATACTCTCACCAGCTGCCGTTGTTTGCCACTTAGTAATAAACCAAGTGCTGTCTGCCATTGCACTCTGCACAAAAAACAACACGGGCATGATTAAAATAAATAATAACTTGGTAAATAATTGTTTCATTAGTATCTCCATTAATCTTTATGTAATTTGTAAAAATATCCTCTAATTATACTAGAAAAACTAATGATAATCCATTACAATTAAAGGAAACTTGTATTCTGAAAGATTATCTAGCAAAAGCAATCCCACCCGGATCAACAATCCGTCCATCAATTCCAGTGCTATCACCTAATTCTCCATCGGTTAGATGATAACTAGCGGTGACAACCGACTTATTTCCAACTGCAACGGTATCAAATTCCACATTTGGCAACACATACGAACCAAGAGTATTCATGTCACAGGGAACCTTAGTACCAAATTTATGAAAAAATGGAGTAGCCCGAAGCTTCTGTAAACTATGATAATAGATAGTAATATCTGCTTCACTCTCTTCTAATTCAAAGTATACTAAGCCTTGTGGAAAGATGTACTTTTCATCAAAATAACCTTGATTTTCGGCTAAATCAGTGTAGATTTTTTTGAGTGTGACGTTTCCTTTTATATCTAAAGTAATATAATTATTAGAACTTTGGTCTAGGATAGAAACAACATTTGGTTGATGAGCATCTTGAAGACCATCATTATTACCGTCTCCATCGTTGGTAATATTTGGATCTTCCACAAAATTAGCAGTACAAGTTTTTTCCCCAGTAATGTCAACATTTCCTTCAGCATCACAGTCACCAGAGAAACTGTCTAAAATCCATTCTAGTTCTGGTTCGGCTACTAAGCTAGTAATTGAATTAGTTGCTATTATTTCTTCACAATCTTCTGTGCATTCTTTGGTAACGGTTTTAACTTTACCTTTACCAGTTCCTATAATAATACTTAATGGATAACCTTCAACAAAGGTAGCGTTACAAGTTTTATCGCTGTCCATAGTGACATTGCCGTTTGCATCACAGTCGCCACTCCACTTGTCTAATGCCAAATTTCCTTCTGAATTAGTGGTTAAACTTACTGTTTCGCTATCTAAATGAGTTTGAATACAGCTAGTTCCACAATCATCAATTATTCCTTGACCTTCAACATTAATAGTTAAAATATAGGTATTCCTGCACAAAGTAGTGATGTATAATAAAAAACAAATAAAGCATAAGTAAAAATAATGAAATGTCCAAGATGTAATTCAGAAAATATCATAAAAAATGGTAGTATT
>DAOUSL010000428.1 GCA_030627235.1 Thioploca sp. | reverse complement strand
TTGACAATTGTTTTATAGCTGATATACTGTAGTTTCTCTTGTTAAAGTGAGGTAAGTGATTGACTTGTATGTAGGTTCTTGATATACTGTGTGTAGGTTGTCGGATACCTTAATGAGAGTTAATAAACAAAGCTGTATTTTGCATTTTCCGAGGGTTTAACTCACCTATCCGACCGGAACTTAGCGAAGTATAGCTTTTTTTATGCGAGAAACAAATTATGAATGATTTATCAAATATGGAAACAGTAAATTTAGAAACTTTTGGCAAAACCAAGGAAATTGTGATTATTCCTGAGAAAACAGAGCTTGAATTGTTGGTTATTGAAAAGGATTCAGTAATGAGTCTTATGGAAATTAGTAAACTGCTTGGAATGGATCATAATAAGGTTATGAAGGTTGTGGATAACCTGTCTAAAGCCACGGAATTCGACGTAGTGGTAAAATCTACCACTACGCAAAATACAGGTATTGGAGAAAGGGAAATAAAGACTTATGACCTATCAAAAAGACAGTCGATTGCTGTTGCTTCAAGAATAAGTACACCTTTTCTAATGAAAATGATTGATAGATGGAGTTCGTTGGAAGAGAAAATCCTAGAACTCACTCAATTACAGTTACAAGAAGCTGAATATATTATTGAAACTAAAGCTTCAAAGTTTATACCGCTTTCTGAAAGTGCTGAGATTTTAGAAACTACAGTTGAAGAATTGATTTCAATATTGAAAGCTAATCAATGTATTCATATAAATACTGTACGGGCATTAGGGGTTTCAATTTTAGACAAAGGTAGACCTGAGCATGACATGGTTAATGGTGTTGATTTTTGGAGAGCTGAATTTATTGAAGGTTTGTTTTTAGATTCTGAATGGTACACAACAAGTGAAGAGGATAAACTTAAAGATACAACAATTAGAGGTGATAAATTTCGTGAGTATGTAAAACAGCGCACTGCTGATAATGAGGAAAGAGATCGCGCCTCACGAAGTGCAAGATATAAATCATATAAACGTACAGTTGAATATGGGTATCCTGATAATTCTGATAACGATCATTTAATTTCAGATTGGGATTATGATAAGTTAGCTGGTTATGAATAAGCTAAACTAAAGCCAACGGGAAAAGCAAGGACGCTCCCCCGCGCCAAACTTATTTACAAAATTTGATTGACAATGATTTGTTGAGGGTTATAATGAATTAACTTTTTAGGAGAATGATAATGATTAAATTAAAAACAGAATTAGAGATTTTAGCAAGTGATATGAAAAT
>DAOUSL010000110.1 GCA_030627235.1 Thioploca sp. | reverse complement strand
ATCTTAAAGCTATCAAAACTGCTTTTCACGAACTACAAGTTTTGAAGGCTATCTAACATTATTTTTGTTAGTTATTCTTATTCTAGTATTTATTTTACTTTGCGTAACTTCAGTTAAGTATATATAAATGTAGGATGCAATGACCGAAGGAAATTGCATCAAGATGTAATTCGTAAACTCATTACATCCTACATAAAGTCCGTAATTAACTGTATAGCTTTGGTCGATTTTACGTCGGTAATACAATCATCATTAGCTATATTACTTTCCTTATTTAGGAAACGATGTCTATTGACAATATGAAATGTCTGTTGTCTAATGACTGTATTTGCCCAATAAATTAGGAACAGTCATGAATACCAATATCCCAGAAATACCTCCTATTTTTGCATTCCCTATGAATTTTGTACCAACCATGTTAAACAGCACTATTTTGGTAACTGTATTAAATAAATTGCTAATTGAACCTATAAAGGAAGGAGAGTTAGATTTTTTAAATAAAAAAGTATTGCTTATTAAAATACAAGATGCTGAATTAGAATTTCGGTTAACTATGATTGGAGATCGGTTAATTGCTTGTAATCATCGTTCTCCTGATATTAATATTGAAGGTAAATTATATGATTTTTTATTACTTACAACTCGTCGGGAAGACCCAGATACATTATTTTTTAATCGTCGTTTGCGGTTAACTGGAAGTACTGAATTAGGTTTATATTTAAAAAATTTCTTAGATTCTCTAGAACCAGAAGAGTATTTAGGTTCTGTTCTTAAATATTTAGAACAAATGATGCTATTATTTGAAAAAATTAGCATTCCGAGGCAAGTTGTTTGAATATAACTCGTTGGTGGCAAAAATTAATTGATAAACCCACAGAAGCTGATTTAAAACGTTGGGCTACTAGTGAATGGATAGAATATCAAGCTTGGATATTTCATCATAGTTTTTTAACTTTACATGATTGGCAACAATTGCGTAATGAAAAATTACCTTATCGTCCTTTATTGAGTATTATTACTCCTGTTTTTAATACTAATCCAGATTATTTACAAGAATGTATTTACTCTGTACAAACCCAGGCATACTCTAATTGGGAGTTATGTTTAGTAGATGATGGTAGCGATAATATACAGACTAAGGAATATTTGACAACTATCGCCAAAGACCCACGTATTCACTTACATATCTTGCCAAATAATCAAGGAATTTGTAAAGCCACCAACCAAGCGATTTCTATGGCTAAAGGTGAATATATTATCTTTTTAGACCATGATGATCGATTAGCCTCAGACGCTTTGTATTGGGTAGTTAAAACTTTAGATAAATATCCAGCAACAGATATTATATACTCGGATCGAGATAATTTGTCGCCCAATGGTTTACGTTTTATGCACTTATTTAAACCAGATTGGTCACCGGAAACATTGTTATCTGGTAATTATTTGTTCCATATGTTGGTTTATCGCCGAGATTTTATAAATCAGTTACATGGAATGCAAGTTGATAAAGAGGGTTCGCAAGATTATGATTTGATTTTGAGAGCATTAGAGAAAAAACCACAAGTACAGCATATTTCTAAGATTTTATATCATTGGAGACAACATGAACAATCAGTTTCAATGGATCATAATGCTAAAGAATATGCTTATATTGCTGGAATCCAAGCTTTACAAGATTCCTTAACAAGACGTGGTTTAAAAGCTAAGGTTAGTGAAAATAGTCAATTATGGCGAGGTCATTATCGAGTTGAATTTGAATCATCAGCAACTAACTATCAAATTTTGCGATTAGATTCGTTACAAAACTATGCACACCAAGTCAATCAAGCTTTTCTTGATACTGAAAATGACTTAGTAATATTGGCACATAATGTGGAAGCTGTCGATGAGAAATCGCTTACTGAACTAGTCGCTTGGTTACAAATAACAGAAATTGGAATTGTTACTGGTAAAATAATTGATACTCAAGGTAATTTATTACATGCTGGATTAGTTCAACGTCCGACTGGCATACCATTATCTCTTTATGCTGGTTTTCCCGAAGATACTCCTGGCTATATGGCAATTACTAAAATTGTTCATAATGTTAGCTCTCCACATCCAGCTTGTTGCGTACTAAAACGTAGTTTATGGCAACGTTTAGAAGGTTTGAATACTAATTATAATGGCCCTCATGCTTTGTTAGATTTTGCTTTGCGTAGCCTGAATATCAATCAACGTATTGTTTATAATCCTTTTGCTCGTTTTACAGCGACTGATTTACAAATTGATTGGCCAGATGAACATGATTTTGCTAAAAAATGGGGTAATTGGTTGAAACAAGGTGATCCATATTATAATAAATATTTGACTTTGAAGTTAAATGATATGGGCTTAGAACTCTAAGATTATGATAGTTTATATCAAGAGAGAAATTTTGAAACTTTATTCCTAAAACATTAGACTGATTTGGAAGCAAAATATTTTAGAAGTTCTGCTTCGGGCATGACTTTTGCTAAAATTTAATCCATATAATCAGGTAGTTTCCGCAACATAATTGTTACAATCACTCCACTTACTATTCCAAATACTAATGAAGCTGTCACTAGTAATGGCAATAAATAAAATAATCCATCGTGTTGAACGAACAGCCAGTAGGCAACCCAAAATTGTGCTATAATATGACTAATGGCAGCAGCAACGCTATAGCCAATAGGCCCACACCCTTTGCCTGGTAATTGGCTTAAAACAATAAGTATAAAAGTGCTGGCCAATGCTCCACTTAAACTAAGTATAAATGTGGGAGATAAAAATGTCCCTATCAATAAACTGGCAGTTAATACTCGCAATAAATTAACCCACACTGCCATACGCCAACCAAATAATATCAATACCGCAATAGTAACTACATTAGCTAAACCAGGCTTAATCCCTGGTAATGGGCTAGGTAAAGCACTTTCAATAATATGAATAGTTATTGCTAAAGCAGTAAACCAAGCAATTCTATGATCATCACGAGTAGTTTGAATTTTCAAAATGGCTTATTTTATTAAAGAAATTTTTTATAGTTTACAAGGCGAAGGTTTACAGAGCGGCAGAGCTGCTGTATTTTGTCGGTTTGCTGGTTGTAATTTATGGTCAGGCCGAGAAGAAGATCGAACAACTGCAAAATGTAATTTTTGTGACACCGACTTTATAGGAATTAATGGTCAAAATGGTGGTAAATTTTATGATGCTCAAAGTTTAGTTGCAAAAGTTACTGAATATTGGCCATTTTCTGGTGGTAAACCACTAGTAATATGTACTGGTGGAGAACCACTATTACAGATGGATTCAATTTTAGTTGAAACATTTCATCAAGCTGGCTTTGAAGTTGCAATTGAAACTAATGGAACTTTAAAACCACCGCCAAATATTGATTGGATTTGTGTAAGTCCTAAAGCTAATACATCATTAATATTGAATTATGGAAATGAATTAAAATTGGTGTTTCCACAAATCAATTCTCCACCAGAATTATTTCAAAACCTTGATTTTCAATATTTTTTTATACAACCAATGAGTGGTAAACAATTGTACAATAATACTCAGCTTGCTTTAGATTATTGTTTAAAACATCCACAATGGCGTATTAGCTTACAAACCCATAATATATTAAATATTCAATAATATCTTAGCAGTATAGCAAATTATACTGTTTATATACAACTTATTATCTTATGACATTAAGAAAAAAAACTTTATGGATGGTTGGAACTACTTTAGTAGGATTATTAATCTTATTACTAACTGTTTCATCAACAATTTTGCTGGAAGGATTTGTTAAATTAGAAAAATTAGAAGTTGAGAAAAATATAATACGATTGAACAATATTTTTGCTAATGAATTGGAACGACTCTTTATTATAGCTGGCGACTATGCCGCTTGGGATGATACTTATGACTATATGCAAACTCATGATGAAAAATATATAACTGCTAATATGGTAGATAGTACCTTTGAAAATTTGAGTTTGAATTTAATTATGCTATTGGATTTAAATGGAAAGGTTGTATTTGAAAAACATCGGCATAAACAGGAATTTGACGCAAAACCATTTCAATTTTATGAACATATTGATGCACTAACTAAGAATACTCCTAAATCACAAGGTTTAATACTATTACCTAATGAAATTATGTTATTAGCTACTTATCCGATTATAACTAGTGAAGAAGAAGGGCCTAGTCGCGGTACATTAATTATGGGATATTTTCTGAATGAAACTGAAATAGATCGGATTAGTAATTTAGCTCAATTATCTATAACTGTACAACGGTTTGATCAATCACTTGTAGAAACAAACCAACATATTAAAATTATAGATAAATATAATATTAGTGGTTTTACAACTATTAACGATGTTTATAAACAACCAGCAATTTTATTAAAGTTAACTATGCCAAGAAATATCTTTCAACAAGGACTGAGCAGTCTACATTATGTAAGCATCTTTGTATTAGCTTTTGCAATAATATCTGCCTGTTTAATTTTATGGTTGTTTGAACATTTAGTATTAGCACGGTTAGCTTTTTTAAGTGAAGAAGTAGAAAATATAAGTATTAATAATAAACTAACTGTACAAGGCGATGATGAATTGGATCAATTAGCTATTATAATTAATAAAATGCTTACTGAATTACAGGAATCTAATGATAAAACATTAAGTTTATTAGATGATAATCAATTTTTAGTCAGTCGCTCTATCGTTATCCAAGAAGATGAACGGCGAGAGTTATCCAGAGAACTACATGATGAATTTGGTCAATGTTTGACAGCAATTCAAGCCGATGCTTCTAATATCGTAGAACTGACTAAAAATCATGATATTAAATTTAAAAATAAAATTATCCCTAGTGCTAATGCTGTGATAGATACTTCAGGTCATATGTATAATATAGTCCATTCTTTAATGCAACAATTACGTCCTAGTTGTTTAGACGAATTAGGCTTAACAGATTCCTTACAAGAATTAATTACTAATTGGCAAACACGCCATAAAATAAAATGTAATTTAATAATAGAATCTGATGATTTAAATTCACTAGGTAATACTATTAACATCATGATTTATCGCATTATTCAAGAAAGTCTAACTAATATTGCTAAACATGCTAAAGCTACCAGAGTAATTATAAGCTTAAATATTGATGCACAAGAATTAATGATCACTATTCATGATAATGGTTATGGGATGAATATAAATAATCATAAACGTGGTTTAGGACTAATAGGTATTCGGGAACGAGTACGATCTTTGGATGGTACAATGAATTTAAATAGTACCATTGGTAAAGGCGTAAAAATTGCTTTGACTATTCCAATTGCGGAAGAATATTTAAGTAAACATAAAAAATGGAAATAGTCATGAATACTATCAATATATTATTAGTTGATGATCACGAAATAGTACGAGCTGGTTATCATAGATTGTTAGAAAACACTGAGGATATTGAAATAATTGCGGAAGCAAATAGTGGAGAAGAAGCTTATAGGCTTTATACTAAACTAAAACCGGATGTAGTAGTGATGGATTTATCTATGCCTGGTATAGGTGGTTTAGAGGCAGTTTGTAAAATCCTTAAATATGATGCTACAGCAAAAATTTTAGTGTTCAGTGTGCATGAGAATGGGACATTTTTAAGTCGGACTTTAGAAGCTGGAGTACTCGGTTATATTACTAAACGTAGTGCAGCCAAAGTTATGGTAGAAGCGGTACGTAAAGTAGCCCAAAGACAACAATTTATTGGCGAAGAAATGCAACATTTTTTGGTAAATAATAATGATTTATTTGAATTTCTTTCACCACGAGAATTTGAAATATTTTTATTTTTGGCAGAAGGAAAAAGTGTAAATGAAATTGCTGATATCCTAATATTAAGTTCTAAAACTATTGGACATCATACCACTAATTTAAAGAAAAAATTAAAAATTAATAATATTGCAGAATTAACTAAACTAGCAATTAGTAAAGGATTTCTAAAAGTTTAATTTTGGCTATTTTTCTTTTTCACTTTAGCTTTATACATATTTTCATCTGCTATTTCAATTAAATCTTTTGGAGACATATCGCTTTTATAACAATATTCTGAAAATCCAAAGCTAAAGTCAATAACTATGTCATGAACTTTTTGCTTATTTAAATTTTGCCTAATTCTTTCTATTAGTTTTTGGGAATCTTGTAACTTTACTTTGGGAAATACAATTAAAAATTCATCTCCACCCATGCGGAACACATAATCCGAAGCTCTAATCATATTTTTAAGAGAACTGACTACAGTATTAATCAAAATATCGCCTTCTGCATGACCATAATTATCATTAATTTTTTTTAAATTATCTATATCTAAATAACATAATACAAAACATTCTTTAGCTTTTTTAGTAAATTCAATTTGTTGAGCTAAAACTTTATAAACTGATCTACGATTAAGAGCTCCAGTGAGAGTATCTTTCAATGATAACTCTTCCAATTTTTCTAAAGTTTTTTCTAATCTAATATGCACTCCAACTCTAGCTAATACTTCCTCTTCAACAAATGGCTTGGTTATATAATCCACTCCTCCAGCCCGAAAAGCTTTCAGTTTAGTTTCAATATCAGATAAAGCAGTCACAAAAATAATAGGAGTATTTTTAGTGATCTCATTCTCTCGCAAACGTCGACATGTTTCAAAACCATCTATCCCAGGCATGTTTACATCTAATAAGATTAGGTCTGGTTTTACATAAGCTACTCGTTTAATAGCTGTCTTACCGTTAGTAGCAGCTAATACCTTAAACCCAGCATTATGTAAACAATTATTCAATACATCCAAATTATTGGGTTCGTCATCGACTATTAAAATTGTACTTGTCATTTTCTTATAAAATATGATTAACTTAAGTATCTTCTTTGCATGATTCAAGCCATTCACTGATATTTTCTAACTGATAGTTTTTTAGCAAAATTTGCATCTCTCTGATGAAAGGTTGTAATTTCACATCGGTTTGAGGCAATTTAGCCAGTTCCTTTACTAATCCATTGACATCACCCATTAAGGATAATTCATACATTTCTGCTATTACTTCAGTTGATGGAAAAACTATCTCTTGATCTGGGTCTACAATAATATCTTCAGTGATATTAGTATCATTATCTCCATAAATCCAAATCAAATTTAAATGATGTTGTAATTGGGAAAATAGGTTATCAATTTGAATTGGTTTAGATAAAAATACATTGCCACCAACGATTAAACTTTTATTTTGATCTTCTTCATAAACACTGGCAGAAGCAGCAATAATAACTTTATCTTTTAATTCTGTAGATTTACGAATTTGGCGAATTAGTTCAAATCCATCCATTTCTGGCATTATTAAATCGGTAATAATAACATCAGGTTGAAATTCCATGGCTTTCTCTAAACCTTTAATTCCATTATTAGCTTCCATAGTTTCAAAACCTAATGGCATCAGCAAATCTACTAGTACAGCTCTATTTTCCCAATTATTATCTACTACTAATACCTTTGGAGCTTTACCTTTAATGCCGATAATTGGTAAATCATTTTTTGGATTCAATACTGGTTCTTCGTGTTCAGCTATAAACAAAGTTAGATCAAACCAAAATTTAGTACCAGAACCAATGTTACTTTCAACTTGTAACTTACCACTCATTAATTCAACTAAGTTTTTACTAATGGATAGACCTAATCCAGTTCCCTTAGTTTGTCGTTCTTGATCACCAACTTGTTGAAATGGATTAAAAATAGCTTGTAAATCTTCAGGAGTAATACCAACTCCAGTATCTTCTACAGTAAAACGGATAGATATATAATCATCTTCCTGTTGATTTTTAACTTCTACTTTCAGAGTTATACTACCACTATCAGTAAATTTAACCGAATTGCCTAGTAAATTTAACAATACTTGACGTAAACGTTTCTCATCACCATTAATATTATTTGGTAAATTAGAATCTATTTCTAAATTAAATATAATTTCCTTACATTCAGCCTTAATCCGAATAATTTCAGCCATTCCAGTCAAGAACATAGGTAAATTAAAATCAACATTGTATAACTCTATTTTACCAGCTTCCACTTTAGCCAAGTCAAGCACATCATTAATAAGATTTAATAAATGATTACCGCTTTGTTCAATAACATTTAACCCATGTCTTTGCTGAGTAGTTATAACTGGATCACGACGTAAAATTTGGGCATAACCTAAAATTCCATTTAATGGAGTTCTAAGTTCATGACTCATATTGGCAAGAAAAGTGCTTTTAGCTTGATTGGCTACTTCAGCCTGTTCCCGCAGAATTTCAGCTCCATCTTTTTCTTTCTTAAGCTCTCTAGTTCTTTCTGCAACTTGAATTTTAAGTTCACGATTGCGTTGTTTTATTGAGTATAATCGCCATTTTACTCCTCCAATCAATAAAACTATGAACAAAATTGCTATTGCTCCTTGAAACCATAGAGTTTCCCACCAAGGTGGAGTAATCACAATTTTTATTGCTGTACCTTCTTCATTCCATTTATCATCATTATTGGAGGCTTTTACTCGAAAGATATATTGGCCTGGATCTAAATTAGTGTAATGAACAAATCTACGATTACTATTGGTGTAAGTCCAAGTTTTATCAAATCCTTCCATCATATAAGCATATTTATTTTTATTAGCAGCTCGATAATTTAAAGCCGAAAATTCAAAACTAAATACGGTTTGATCATAAGATAAGATTATCTGGTTGGCAAAATTAATATGCTGTTGTAGTGGAGAGTTAATCCCAATAGCTACTGGTTGATTAAAAAGTTTAAAATCAGTTAATACTACCAGTGGAATATGAGGATTATCTAATAATTTATCTGGATAAAAGCTATTAAAACCATTCACTCCACCAAAAAATAATTCTCCATTTCTACTTTTATACGCAGAATGTAATTCAAAAAAATTACTTTGTAAACCATCCCAATGATCGTAATTTCTAAATATTTCTTGCTTGGTATCGAATTTGGATAAGCCTTTGTCAGTACTGATCCATAAAAAACCTTGTTTATCTTCTAAAATTCCAACTACTCTATTACCAGCTAGACCTTGTTTTTGTCGGTATACAGTAAAAACTTTGCCATTAAATTTATTTAAACCATCACCAGTAGCAATCCAAATTATCCCAGCTCGATCTTCATAAATCATATTAATTGCATTATTGCTTAAACTATTTGAAATGTCTTTATCATGCTGATAATTAACAAATATTTCTGAATTATCCTCCTTATTACCAGCTGGAATAAATTTAGTAAGTCCTTTATTTTCTGTGCCAATCCATAAAGCTCCAGAGGAATCTATCATTACTGTTCTAATAAAACCAAACGTTGTGTCTTCATTAAGAATATAATGGCTAAAAATTTCAGTTTTTGGATCGAATCTATCTAATCCTTTACCCCTACCTAACCCAATCCAGATTATATCATCTGAATCAATTTCAATATCCCATACAAAGTTATCATTTATACTATTCAGATTATTTGGTTGGTATTGATAGTGGGTAAAGCTTTCAGTTTTCGGATCAAATTTATTTAATCCATTACTAGTACCAATCCATAAATTACCTATACTATCTGCTTGGATTGCTAAAATTCTATTGTCACTTAGGCTGTTAGGATTATTTGATTCATGTAGATAATGAGTAAAATCATTAGTAATTCTGTCTAATTTATTAAGTCCACCACCTCTAGTACCAATCCAAAGTATATTATCAAGGTCTTCATAAATGGCCATGACTGTATTATTATTTAAGCTATTATGATCATGATTATATTGATATAAATTAAATCGTTTATTACCGGAATCATATTTATTTAATCCATTAATAGTACTAACCCATAAAGTACCAGTAGTATCTTCAGTAATTCCAAAAACTGTATTATCACTCAAACTATTAGGTTGACTACTATCTTGTTTATAATGAATAAATTTATTATTAGCTCGATCAAATTTATTTAAACCATCTCTAGTACCAATCCATAACATACCGATACTATCTTCATAAATCGAGTGAGTCCAGTCATAACTTAAGCTATTGATATTATTAGAATCATGTTGATAACGAATAAAGGTTTCTGTTATGGGGTCAAATCGGTTTATTCCACCACCCTGAGTACCAATCCACAACATACCTGAACTATCTTTAAAAATAGAATTAGTCCAATTGTGACTCAAACTATTTAGATTATTTTCATCATGTTGGTAATGGATAAAAGTTTCAGTTGTTGGAATGAATTTATTTAATCCATCTTGAGTGCCGATCCACAATGTTCCAGTATTATCTTCACAAATGGCCTGTACTCGATTATGGCTTAAACTGTTAGAATTATTTGTATCATGATGATATTGAGTGAAAGTTTTAGTAATTGGATCAAATTTATTCAAACCATTTTCAGTCCCAATCCATAATGTATTACTACTATCTTCGTAGATAAACCAAGCACTGTTATTGCTCAAACTATTAATATTATTTGCATCATATTGATAATGTACAAAAGTTTCAGTTACCGGATCAAAACTATTTAACCCTCCAGGACGTAGAGCAATCCACAGAAGTCCATTATGATCTTCAAATAGATATCTAACATAATTACCACTAAGACTATTTGGGTTATCTGGATCATGGGTATAAACCGTAAACTTATTACCATCATATTTACTTAAACCATTTTTAGTACCTATCCAAATAAAACCTTGTCTATCCTGCAATACAGAAAAAACAATGTTATTTGACAATCCATCTTCAACAGTAAGATGCTCAAACTTTATATCAGTTTCAGCTCTAGCTACTTGCGTTAATATTATTATGGTCAGTAAAATTAGGTAATTTTTCATTTTTATTTATTATGATAGAGAAACATTCCTATTGGAGCAAAAACTATTCCTGATTTAAATTGTAATAATTGAAACCCTTTTAATTATTATAGTTTATTCATGTCCCTAATATTAAATTTAGTATCTCATATCTACTTAACTAAAAAATTATAGTATTTTATAATTAAGAATAAAGTTATTTTTATTCAAAAATTTATCCCTCTATAAAACATCTTGGCTCACTTAATTTATCCAAGATTATGTTTCTATCATTTTGTCAATCTGTAAATTCTAATATATAATAAATAATCCCAAATCTTTTAATTAAAAAACAATGAATACAACACCTGTTAAACCATTTTTGCTTTTAAGTGTTTTTATTATTGCTTACCTTATCATATTGCAAATATTGCTTCCTACTATCCAAATTACTCCACATGCACTGATTGACCAATATGCTTATATCGAAAATATTAGTATCAAACTACTATTAGCTTTAGTGTTAGCTATATTTTTGGTTAGTATATTGACAAAACGTTCATCTATTTTGATGACAGTTATTTTAGGAGCAACACTTGGTATGCTGTTTTTTATCATAGTGTTGAACATTAAAATGATTGATCCAACCCAAATTAACTGGTTAATGTATGAAGATATGCAATGGCATTTTATGGGTTCACATTTTTTCAGACATGAGGTTTGGAATTTTCCAATTATAGGCAAAATAACTGGGATTTATTTTCCTATCGGAACTTCCATTGGTTTGACTGATTCTATTCCATTATTTGCTTTAATTTTTAAACCTTTTACCGCATTATTACCAGATGATTTTCAATATATTGGTTTATGGCTTTTTACTTGTTTTGCTTTACAAGGCGTATTTGCTGCATTATTAATTCGACTCCGCAGTAAAAATATATTTATTATAGCTATTGGTAGTCTCTTTTTTATTTTAAGCCCAGTTTTACTAGCACGTATAAACCATCTTGCTTTATGTGCTCATTGGTTATTACTAGCTGGATTATGGTTATATTTTAGAACTTGGAATAGTAAACCATTATGGAGTTGGTTATTTTTTATCAGTCTCAGTGCCTTTATTCACCCTTATTTAACTGTAATGATGTTGGGTTTAGCCACGGCTTTTTATGCACGTTTATGGTTAATTGAACGTAGTTATACAGCTATTTCTGCTTTAGGGCAATTACTTTTATTAGCAAGTACAACTCTATTTATTTGGTGGATTCTAGGATATTTTTTGGTTACGAATCAAAGTAATATGGCAGGACATGCAGCATTAGGCCACTATTCTATGAATTTGCTATCCCTATTTAATCCAATGGGTTGGTCTATGTTGCTTAAAAATATTCCATTGGCAACAGAAGGTCAGTATGAAGGGTTTAATTATCTAGGTATAGGTGTGTTTTTAATGGGATTTTGGGCTATTTATGAATTATTAAGCAGGAAATCTGTGCGAATAGCAACATTAAAAAAACTTTTACCTTTGGGAATTATATGTGTTGTTTTTACTATATTTGCTATTAGCAATAAGGTTACAATTGGAGATACTATATTAATTGATTATCAAAATAATTTACTCAACTTGCTTACTCCATTTCAATCTTCTGGGCGTTTTTTTTGGCCGGTCAATTATTTATTGCTATTTTTAGTTATTAGCCTATTGATCGTAAGAAATAAACCACGGATTGCTATTATCTATTTAAGTTTTGCATTAACAATTCAAGTATTTGATTCATATGAAATGTATCGTAGTGTCAATAATTCTCATAGAGAAGCTAATTTTTATAGTTGGGAAAATCCATTAAAATCATCTTATTGGGATAAGAAATTATCTGCAAATATTTATCAACATATCACTTTAATTCCACCAAATATTTGTGAAAAAACTGATGTAATCCCTTATTTACCTTTTTCACTTTTAGCTGGACGTTATGGCATGACGATTAATAGTGGTCTTGCTGCCAGAATTGATATTGAAAAAATTATCCAATACTGTCAAACATCATTTGTAGATATACGGGAAGGTAAAGTTACAGATGACACTGTTTATATAGTCCATCATAATTATTTAGATAACTTTAAACAAACTAAAATACCAATTGTATGTGCTAAGATTGATGGTTTTAATGCCTGTGTCACAGAACATAGTTTTAAAAAATGGCAGTAATTTTTGCTGTAACTCATTGAATATACAAATACACGTGGATAATTATAAAGCCAACGTTCAATAATCTGAACATAACAGCACATAGAGTACAGCGAATTTACGAAATAATCGAATTAAAGGCATAGGATTGTAGTTGCTGTTGCATTATTCGTTTATTTCGTAAATTCGTTGTACTAGACACATATATTTTATTCCGCATTATACACTCTTTCAACAACTAATTGTTCTTCATAAAAATTAGCTAGAAATCCAACTTCTAATCCTAAATGTTTCATTCGTGCTTTCATGGTTAAAAACATGACTTCATCAATTTCTTTAACTGCAAAAACTCCTAATAATATTTGATTTTCTACTTTGATAAGTTGGGTTTCTTGTTGACCGAGAAGGAAATTGTTGTAATAAATTGGTATCTTGCGAATATGTTCATAAGCAATATCTAGGTATTTAAGTTCAATCATAACTGCATTTCTATAGGTACGATGAATAAACCCAGGGCCTAATGTGAAGTGAACTTTGTGCAGAATTTTGAGGATGGTATTGGTTAGTTCTGGGTATAAAATATTTTTTGTTAATGATTGTGGTTGCCATTGAAATTCAGGATTTTTGTTTTTGATGAAGTTGGGGAGTCTTTGGTCTTGGAGGGATGTTGTTCCAAAGTTGACGATGATAGCAAGGTCGGCGTTGGTGAGTTTGAGGTAGGATATGGTTTGGGCTTGATGGATAGGTTTGATTGTGGAGGATACTTTTATTTCTAGGATTATTTTGCCGTTTTCTAGGTAATGATCAAGGTAGAATTTGCCGGCTGATTGGTTGTGGTAGATTACTTCAAATTGTTTTTCTGGTTCGCAGGTGATGCCTTGTTGTTTTAATCCGTGAGTTATGGCTTGTTGGTAAAATTTTTCTGGTAGTCTAGGGCCGAGTTTGTTGTAGATGTCGAATAGGATTCCTCGGATTGTGTAGCTGAGTTGTTTGTGGATTATGTGGGGCATAGTTGTGGTTGGAGTACAAGTGTGCATGGGGTACAGCATGAATGGAGTACAACGAATTTACGAAATAATCGAATTAAAGGCAAAGGCTCAGTTGCTGTTGCATTATTCGTTAATTTCGCCAATTCGTTGTACTCAATATAATCGAATTAAAGGCAAGGAATCATGGTTGCTGTTGCATTATTCGTTCATTTCGCTAATTCGTTGTACTCTATACTCTATTACCATCTATCTGAATCAGGATTAGCAGGATTCAAGGATTCAAGGATTAACAAGATAACACCCAAAATCCCATCCTGAAATCCCGTGAATCATGATTCAGACAAAGTAAAAATGTAGGCTGGCTAAAACGAAGTGAAACCCACCGTAACCACACATTCATCATAAACAACACAGAGCAAATAGAATGAAATGGTGGGTTGAACCAAGCGGGTAACGAAGTTGCCGCTTTGCTCTACCCATCCTACGCTCGCTAGTCATTCGGTGAGAATGATTGTGGAGCTAACTTCTTTCCATCACCAGAAGAATTATTATGACTCCTATTAAAGGCATCCAAATAAACCTTTTTCGACCGCCCAAAAAAACTAATTCTATTATGTTGTTTAGGATTAGTCGAAAAAGTAGCTTTTCCTGAAACTCCTGTAGAAGAAACATTTTGTGTGTCAGACAATGTTTCAGCTACTGAGTTATTGCCTGAACCACCCAAACATGCTCGAACATCTATATTACCTCCTTTGTTATACTGTAGTTTCGGTAAATTTTTCAAATCCGAATTTGAAACGGTTCCATCCATTTTTCTCTTTTCAGAAAAATAAAGCACACCTTTACCGTCTTCTTTTCCTCCATGACTGAATATAATTAAGGAGTCAACTTTAGTCCCATTATTGCTTAGTTCTTTCCACTTTTTCTTAAAGTCTTGCTCAGTTTTTACACCAACCATAACAGTTTTTCTACCACCGCTGCGAGACATGGAGAGGCAAGCCGAAGTCGAGTAGTCCGTGACTAGCCGAGGTTCAAAAATATGAAGAAACAGTTAAAGCGTAGCGGCGTTTCTT
>DAOUSL010000276.1 GCA_030627235.1 Thioploca sp. | reverse complement strand
CTATATCGGTTTTCGAGTTGTTCGTTAGTTGAGCGGACTTATTTTCTCTTTAGATTTTTACCCTTTTACCCTTTATACTTTTACACTTTATTCTTTTTAATGTTAGAATTATTTTAGGAATGCAAAATTTGCTTGCAAAAAAGCATTCTTGTTAGAAAATGGGGTAGGCACTTCCGAGTGTTGCGTGGTGGTTCATGGAACAATAATCCTAATAATGTTCGGTCTGCTAATCGTAATAGGAACAATAATAGGAACAACAATATCGGTTTTCGAGTTGTTCGTTAGTTGAGCTTACTTATCATAGTCAGAGCTGGTTAATGGGAATTAACCGGGTGTACAATAGATAAGTCCAGACCTGCTCCAGTGATGAATTTTCATCCGAATATAAACCTAGATTGAGCGGGTTGGTAAGTTTAAAACCGAAGATTCGCTCCGTCTTCCTAATAAGGAATACAAGATTTATTGTATCAAATTAAAATTTGAATTCCTTAAAAATCCTCTCTCGTAATCTCCATGTATCTCCATGTTCTAAATGTGCTACCCAGCTATTGATTGAATGAGAAACTTCCTGTTTTGTAATTTTTCCTTGTATGTAATCTGCTTGTAATTTACGTAAACGTTTTTTAGCCCGTTTAAGACTCTCTGTTCTAACTCGAATATGAGTAGGAAATACCCGAAAACCAAGAAAATTAGCTCCATATTTGGTTGCAAATAATTGAGTTTTCACTGGATGCATTTTTAATCGTAAATTAGCTAAATATTCTTCCATAACCAAACGTATTTCTTCCAGAAAAATATAATCATCAGAAAATAATGCAAAATCATCTACATAACGTACATATTTTTTACATTTATCTTTTATAAAATGGTCAAAACTATTCAAATAAACGTTTGCAAAAAACTGGCTGGTTAAGTTGCCAATTGGTAATCCATATCTACGAATTGAAGGTGTAAATAAATCATCTCTTGGAAAATAAGCAATTACTGGTATTTGTTTATTGCTGTTATCAATAATAATATCAATTAACCACAAAGTATTAGGACATTTGATTTTACGCCTTAATAGAGATTTTAAGATTTCGTGGTCAATACTGGGAAAGTATTTTTGAATGTCACACTGCAAGATATAATGGCTAGAACGAATATATTTAGTAAATCTTTGTAAAGCTTTATGTGTTCCAAAATTAACTCGGTTAGCATAAGATTCTGCTACAAAAGTACGCTCAAAAATAGGAGTTATAATATTACAAAGTGCATGATGTACTACTCTATCCTGATAAGGTGCAGCTGAAATTAAGCGTGGTTTAGGTTCTTTAATCTCAAAAGTTTTATAATTACCCGGTTGATAAGTTTTTGTTGTTAATTTTGTTTGTAAATTAAATAATTCTGACTCTAAATTATAATTGAATTCCAATACGTTATCCCGATAGCGTTTGCCTTTTTCAGCTTGTTTGGATGCTTTAAATAAGTTATCGAATTCAATTATTTGTTGGAATAGATTGCTGTACCGTTTCATTTTACAAACTAAAGTTTATACTCCTTTTTAATCCAGCCACCAAGATTTTTACCAATTTCATTGATGTATTGAGTTATATATTGATAACGTTTGGTAGAAATTAATTCAAAATCAAGTAATAAACGAGTTTGATAACGAATGATATTTAATTTACTATTTAATTCTAATAACAAGTCCAATTTTTCTTTACTATATTTAGCGTTAATTAATCCTTCCAACAAGTTATATAAACCTGTTATAATTCTATTTCCTAGTAAAAATTTATGGTCTCTTGGTAAGCGGTTTAAAATTGGTACATAATATTTGATTAAATCATAAGTTTTTTGGATTATTGGTAATTCGTTCATTATAAAATATTAATATTGCAATATTTATCTTGTTTTAGCAAAATAAATTTTGCACTCCAGCAGGTAAACATGACAATAAAATTAATTATCTTAGCAATAGTATTTGTATTAAGCGGTGGTGCTGCTTTCTCGGAGTATTTCAGAGGTCATAAAAAATTATCTTTCTTGGCAACGGTTATAGCGATTATTGCTACTTTTTATCTGTTTGAAGATATTTGGGAAGATATTGAAGAAAAAATTTCAAAAACTAATGAGTCAACAATTACACAATCCTCAGTACCAAACCCACCTGTAATAACTGAAGTTACAACTCCAGATTTACCAACTCAACCAATTGTAAAGCCTGAAATTAAACCATCAAGTTTAGCAGATAATTTAATCAAGAATCCAAATTTTACAGCTTATTTCCAGCCTAAAAAAGGTCAGTTTGAAACTACTTCTGCTTTTCAAGCACGATGGCATGAACTATTACAACAGTTTAACAATCAAGTACAACAACGGAATTTAGCCTATCAAGCTGGAACTTTACATTTGAAAAATTATGACGCTGATACACGAAAATATACGGTAAATTTAAACTGGCAAGTGAATTGGTTGAACCAATTTGAAAAATTACAAAATGAAGGCATAATTACAACAGAAGTTCAAAAGGCCAAACAACTTTATAAAGCTGGTAATAAAAAACCGCTATTTATAACTGCTAGTTTACACGATAACCAAGTTGAAATTCAAGGTTTGATAGTAGAAAATGGTCAAACTTATCCAATTAATTTATTGAAACTACCAAAAATGGTGAAAATTCCGGCTGGTAAGTTTCAAATGGGAAATATTCAAGGTGGTGGTAATTCTGATGAAAAACCAGTGCATTGGGTAACTATAAAACAACCTTTTTTCATGAGTAAATATGAAATAACTTTTGCAGAATATGATGCTTTTGCTGAAGCTACTAGTAAAGAAAAACCAAATGATCAAGGTTGGGGACGTGCTAATCGGCCAGTAATTAACGTTTCGTGGGACGATGCAGTGGCTTATACCAAATGGTTAAGTAAACAATCTGGAAAGCAATATAGATTGCCTTCAGAAGCCGAATGGGAATATGCAGCTAGAGCTGGAACTACAACTAAATATTGGTGGGGCAACGATATTGGTGAAAATAAAGCTAATTGTAGTAATGACTATTGTAAAGATAATTTTGAATATACATCTCCAGTAGGTTCTTTCCAACCTAATAAATTTGGTTTATATGATACTGTTGGCAATGTTTGGGAATGGTGTGCTGATTATTACCAAGACAGT
>DAOUSL010000425.1 GCA_030627235.1 Thioploca sp. | reverse complement strand
TATTCTTTTACCGGAAAATTATTAATAATCTTTTTGAAATACTACTGAAATCTTTTTCTTTTGCACTGTACTTCCTTCCTTAAAACAGAGAAAAAAATGAAATCAGTTAATAAAGCAATGAAGCAATTAATAGAAGATTTAGAAAAAGATACTTCTGAAAAAAAGAGCATTTCAATTCGCGTGGGACTTGAAGAGTATGCGTTACTTACAGTCCTAGCTAGCCATACAAAAAAGAAACCATCAACTTTAGCAAAAATTATCTTTTATGCAGCCTTAGAAGATGCAAAAGAAAGCTATTTGGATTCATGTAAAAACGAAGGTGAGGAGATGGCTTTCGAGTCAGCTATATGGGCTGGAGTAATGCAGTTAAGCCCTATTAAAAATGGAGGGGCGGGGAAACCACTACCAGTACTTAATAAGATTAATTAATGGCTTATATTAAATTTTCATAAAAATATATTTTATATGGAAATAGTTAACTAAAAATTAATCGTAGGATACAAAGATGTTGAAACTTAGCTTGTTTTTTCTTTCTCTCTGCATCAATACAGCTTTTGCTTGTTCTTGCCGAGAATATTCTGATGATCTGGAATTAGAAGTATATAGAGCTTATGTAAAATCCCAAGCAGTGGTACTTGCTAAAGCTGTAAATGTTAAGGTCGAAGGAGATATAGAAATTACTGAATTTATTACTGTTAGAGCATGGAAAGGAATCCAAACAAACCGGTTTTATACTGAAATAAACACTATGTGTTGTATATGCGGAACTTCTTTCACAAAGGGGAAGGAATATTTATTGTACCTATCTGGTCCAGATGATAAGGGATATTTTCGCACTAGTATGTGTACGAGAACTCGGCCTTTTTCAAATGCACTTATCCCTGAAATTGAGATATTAGCTAAAATATGGAAAAAATTTCCTAACTTTATAAAAAAACGAATTATCCCACAAAATAAATTTCTTCATAATGGGGTTTGAAGCGCAACGGTACGGAAAGTAACGCTAGTCTATTGATCAGTAGACTTTAGCTGTTACATTTCATTAGCTTTATGCTGCTTGATAAGGACCGGTTATCACACGGTACGGCACTACAACACTTTATGTTCCTGATTGAAATAATCATAAAATTCCTTACCTGGGTTTATATTTCGTTTCGTGCATCGCCCCAATATTAGATAAATTGCTTAGATTGCCTTTTTACAACTATAATTGTTAAATACAATAATAATTAAACAACAGGTAAGTTATGGAAACTTTCGGCAAACGCTTACGCAGCT
>DAOUSL010000162.1 GCA_030627235.1 Thioploca sp. | reverse complement strand
TGGTATTTTTGAACAAGCTCAGCGTTAAGTCATGGTGGAATAGGTGTGACGGAGATGCTTTGTGCGGAGTCGCCCTATGAGACCGGACGTGTCAGGGCAATTATAACCGTTTCGCTGAAAAATTGATTAGTTCACGGAATAAGGACGTTCTGGGGACATCATGAAATCTCTGCGAAACTCCCTTGTATTATGATAATGGTACACTTACATTAGAAATTTGGGATCAGAATCATGAGCCATACCTCTATCATCGTCCATTTGGTTTTAAGGAAAATGTCTGGTATAACATTACATACACTGTAAAAAATAATGTTTACCTGTACATTAATGTCAACAAATATGACCTTGGAGCAGTTGCACATTCTACAATTGAAAGCATAGCAAAACCACTAACTATTGGTAAAGCGTATGATAGTGAATTTCATCAAGTTGAAATCGATGACATAAGAATTTATAATCGTTCCCTTTCTGAACCTGAAGTTCAACAACTTTATCAAGGTGAAAATAGTTGTACAACAAATGGGGTATTCACTCAAGTAGATATGGGCAGTATTAAGCCTCGTTAAAAATAATTCCAACTAAATTTTGTAGGCCGATTTAATGGTTGGTTTAGTATTGTTTCATTTGGAAAACGGTTGGTTTTGCAACCATCTTTTAGTTTGCGATATGGGGTGGGGGTTAAAATTTACGTAAGATAGATAAATTTAACATATAAACCCTTCTTCAACCGCTCTATTGTAAAGTTTATATAATATCTTAGATTGTCTTACATTAGGGAGTTTTAGTTGATCATTCGATATACTTTGCAATGTTCCTTTCTCAATACTTGATAATCCGCAAAAATCATTTTTACTAAAATATTCACATAACTTTATCCATTCTTGTAAAGATATATTAACAATAAACATTTGTATTTCAATTCCTTGTACAAGTTTTTTCTCTTTTTTAGCTTCTTTTTTATTATATTTTTCATCTTCTTTATTGCTTAATAAATCCTCCTCAATTTCAATATTAGTATCAATTTTTTTAACTTGTTCCCAACACATAGTGTTTTTGCACCATTGACTAACATTGGCATGACCTTCAACCGGGTTAGTAATGTCATTATATACAGCTTTTGTTATTTGCTTTAATACTTCAAGAAGAGAATTGGGTAGTTTTTGATTTTCCCAGATTATACTGAATTTTAAGAACTTATTTTTTTCTTCAATAACTTTTGCTAAATATGCAATTGTATATGTTTTGACCTCCATTCACTATTTGAAAATTTTTAATTTAAGTGATTTTATTATTATTTATTTCTATATTAGTTGCTGTTGCTGTAATTCTATTCTTAAAAATCAAAAATTAAATGCTTATTATATACGGTAATTTGTGCCTAAGTATTTAATATGTAATACTGTCCGAACCATTGCTACAGATGAGCATCATTTGGTATATACTCATCCTGATGATGAATTAATCATTGTACAATATCGGTATTGTTATAATCAAGGCATGCTAAATTCAAAAGCTGGGAGATATAGCTGAAAAACTTGGGCAATTATTTGGAGTTCCTATTGAGATGAGAGGTTTGTTTAAGTGTATTTTATGCAGGAAAATTAATAAGATATATCCACTCTTTAGTTGATTTATTATAATTTGGTGCATAATATTATTATGTTTATATATTTTACAAGTTATTTAACAATTATTTCAAAGATTACATATGACATTACAAATTGATAAAAAAGATATTAAACTTGCTTACTGTTTTTTAAAAAACCATGCCTATCAAGAAAATATAAATCTTTTTTTGAAAGAACGTGTTGCAAGGTTTGAATGTGATGAAACAGCATTTGAATCTATGGAAAGTGCAATTTCTAGTGTGCTTAACAGTTCTGATCTATGTCAAAATACATTTTTTAATAAATGGCTTGATCAAATTGATTTTTTTATACTTCCCAAAGGAATTAAAAACCCTAAACTACAGCCAAATGAGATAAATGAACCATTATTTTTAAGCAATGTAAAAACTGCTGACAAATATTATGTTGATAAACTCAACTATTGGATTAATGCACCAATTGAATTGCATATTATTGAAACTTTATGGACTTTATTGGTAGGTTCAATTCTTGACTCATCAATGAGAAGGGATTGTTATGGTTATCGGTTAAGTGAACAGACTAAACAATTTTATAAACAGATTTCAACAGAAAATCAATCAAGCACTAATAGCAGCAATAATATATTTATTCATTACCATGAGCAATATAGTCGTTGGCGAGATAAAGCAATTGATATGGCAAGTAATCTTGCAAAAGAAGAAAATAATGTTGCTATGTTTACGTTAGATTTAAAGTCATTTTTTTATCATATTAAAATTAACTTCAAAGATTTAAACATAATTATTAAAGAACAACCAGACTCGAAAGATAGGAATGATGAATATGAATTGTGTTTAAAGCTAAATGATTTGCTGGAGATAATTTATAAACGTTATCAAACTGTTACTGCTGATTGTCTTAAAATTACTCATCCTGATGTTAAGGAAAATTGCGGGATTCCCATTGGTTTTACTTCATCGGCTGTTCTTGCTAATTGGTATATGACTAAGTTCGATAAAGATATTGGCGAGAAAATGAGTCCAGCATATTATGGTCGTTATGTAGACGATCTTATTTTTGTTTTAAAAAATCCAACAGTTGATGACACAGATAAAAATCCTGTAGATGAGTTTATAAAGTCTTACTTTAATGGCTTTATTTGTCCAGATGAGAGAGATAATAGTAATTATTGTCTAGAGAATAAGCATTATGACCTCCCTGTGCAAAAGGATAAATTGATACTGCATTTTTTTGATAAAGAACATAGTACAGCAGGCTTAAAAGTATTTAAAAAAGAATTAGAAGAACGTAGTAGTGCTTTCCGTTTTTTACCTGATGAGCATGTTAGCCAAGAACTGGATAAGTATGCATACGACTTGATGTATAATGGTTCTGCAAATAAATTCAGAAGTATAGTTGGATTAGTGGAAAATGAAACTGAATTTTCTAAATACTTATTGTTTCAAATTACAGCAAACCGATTATGTGATATTTCTAAAAAAGAAACTGTTATTGAACAAATTAAGTTGTTTTTTAGAGGCGAAAATACTTTGCGTTTTAGTAGTTTATGGGAAAAGGTTTTTAGTTATGCCCTTATTTTGAAAAATTATGATTTTGCCTTTGAATTTTACAAACAATTATTAAAAGTTATTGATGAGAAAACGTTTTGGCATGAAGATAAACATGAAGATAAAAAGGTAGTAACTGAAAAACTTATTTCAGGTCTAAAATCTTATCTCCAAATATCTTTTTGTATTCCTGCATCATTACTTGATACAAAATTGTTTAATCCAAGTGAAAGTAAGCCCAAATCATTGGGAAAATTAGTTGAATTATTTCAAGAAAAAGAAATAACTGAAATTTGTACTGCTATACGACAAGCAAACTTGATGAGACATCGTTATGTGTCTTGGCCATTAATTAACTATACTGATTATAAAGGTGATTTGACAGATAAATCAGCATATCTTCATGTTGGTGACAATAAGATTAATAAAACTAAACAAGAGCTAACCCCACGTTTTATTCACTTTAAGATTGATAAAACTAAACAAGAGCTAACCCCACGTTTTATTCACTTTGACGAATGGCAGTTATTTAATTTTATTGATGTAATTGCAAACAAAAAACCTTTAATTGACATAGATTCAAAAAATGAACAGCCTTCATCTTTTTTGGAAAATTTGTTAGATAGTTATAATAAGGAGATTTTTTCAGATGAATTTCCTGTTAAAATATATAATGAATCTGCTGAGAAAACTTTTGTTAAAGTTATAAAGTTGGAAGTTGGAGAAGAACCTAAAAATAGAACTAAACTACGAGTTGCTATTGCTAATGTCAAGATAGAGGAAAAAAGAGATATAGAAGCATCTTTCTTGGAAAATAAAAAGCCAAATATTTCTTTTGAGCGACAAAAACAACTATATTATTTATTGAATGTAGCCGAACGAGAAAAAGTAGAACTTATGGTGTTACCAGAAGTTTCTATACCTGTGAGTTGGTTACCATTTATGGTTTCCCATGCACGACGTAGACAAATTGCGTTAATCTTTGGTTTGGAATACTGGATTAGCAATAATATAGCTTATAATTTTATTGTGGAGATACTTCCATTTAAAATTAAAAAGAAGTATAAATCTTGTTTAGTAACACTCAGAGTAAAAAATCACTATGCGCCAGCAGAACGAGATATGTTAGAAGCTGTCAGACTTAAACTTGGAGAACCGGATGAGCAATATTATCATTTGGTAAAATGGTCAGGAATAACATTCTCAACTTACAACTGTTTTGAACTATCAAATATTCAACATCGGTCAATTTTTCGTTCAAAATTAGACCTGCTAATTGCATGTGTTTGGAATAAAGATACACGTTACTATGATCATATTCTTGAGTCGGCAGTTAGAGATGTGCATTGCTATGTTATTCAAGCAAATACATCGCAATATGGTGGTTCTTGTGTATTACAACCAACTAGCAGCGAAAAAAATAAATTGATTTACGTTAAAGGTGGAGATAATAGTTGTATCCTTACTACTCAAATTGATATAGAAAAATTGAGAGAGTTTCAATATAAATCTAGAACTTCAAAAGAAGATGGATTTAAACCAATTCCTCCAGGATTTGATAATGAAGAAGTGTTAGAAAGATAGAAATAGCAATCATTCTGTAAGTTCTGATTCAAACGTGCGAGACGTTAAGTTATAACTAATAGAAATAGATAAATAAAAATGAGGCCAAAAGAAATAATTACATGAATCCACCAGATAAAATCAAAAAATTAATTACAACCTTCGATTATAGTCGAGTACAATGAAACTCAAGCACGCTGTGAGTTTATCGACCCATTATTTTAAGGAATTTTGCAAGAGCCTTTTAATTCAACATATTGCATTAACTAAATGATACTCTCTTATCTCTTTTGTTTTAATTATTTTCTCTTCAAATTGAAGGTTTTTAATTGGATTTTCAATTGTTAAGAATTTTGGAATATTATTCAAATTTAAAACTAATATAACGATATAATAATCTTGATATTCTAATGCTTTTTTATATTCATTTTCAGTTAATCTAAATTTACCTTTTTCAGCCCTTATTCCTTTAATTTCTGCCAAATAAGAATTACTACTAACATTTATTTGAAAATCATATCCATCTCCAAATAATCTGGCATCATCTAAATATCCATGTTTAAATAAATCAATAGAATTATAATTATTCATAAAATATAATTCTGCTTCTAAACCTGTTTCTTGTAATTTTTTAAACTTAGATTTAACAATAGGTTTTACTTTAAATTTAATATCATCAATATTGGAAGTTTCTTTCATATATAACTTTACAATATTTGAATATTCCTTCACATTTTCATTTCCAAATAAGCTATCAATTAATATTTTTCTATGTATATAAGTATCTCCTTTTTGCCACCAACCCCTTCTTCCATTATTAGGAAAAAATTGGTCAAATAAATCCATTCTATTTTTAACTACTCCTGTTGTTTCTGCAATTTTATTATCTACACAAAAATCATAAAAAGCAGTTTTTGTATTAAAACCAAATTCTTTTATAAAATCATGATTAAATTTAGATAAACCATATCCAATAAGATTTAGAATTTCATAATTTTTATGTTTTTTCATTTGAATAGTTTGATGTGAAGTTTATATTTTTTACTGCTTCAACAACTCGTCTATGTATTTTGTTACTCATATTATTATAAATATCATTTTCTTCAATAGTCGAATCATCAAGAAAATCTCTAACACTTTTATTAGGAATATTCAATTTTTGAGGAATTTTAAAAGATTTCGATAGTAAATCATTGTTAGAATTATTTTCGTTTACTTTAATAGGAGCATTAAAAGAATAATTTTCTTCTCCCTCAAATCCAACAATATAAATTCTTTCTCTACCTTGAGGTATTTCAACATATTTTGCAGCATTAAGAATAAATGGAATAAAAGAATATCCAGCATTTTTTAATTCCTCTCTTATAATGTTAAAAGTTTTTTTATCATCATGAGTAGCCAAAGTTCTAACATTTTCTAAAAAATAAGCTTTTGGTTTTAACTCTCTAAATAATCTGATTATATCAAAAAAAAGTTGGCCTCTATCGTCATCAAAACCTTTTCCATGACCTGCCTGTGAAAATGGTTGACATGGAAATCCTGCTGTTAAAATATCAATATTTTCTAAATTATTTACCGATAATTGTCTGATATTACCTTCAATTAAATTAACATTTTTATGATTCAATTTATATGTAGAACACGCTTTTATATCAATTTCATTAGCCCAAATAACATCACATCCTGCTTCTTTAAATGCTTGACAAATTCCTCCTATACCCGCAAAAAGACTTCCTACTTTATAAGTATTCATGTTTCTTTAACTATAATCCATTTTGATGAGTTTTATGTAAATTAAACTTTCCATCCTTTTTGTAACCAGTTTCAGCATATTTATAACCCATGAATTAACTCTTTAAGATGATTCCAATCACGAACAAGATTCATTTCAAGGGAACCGATCAACTTTTCTTCAAATTTAGCACGTTTAGTTAGTTGTGCTGGTGTAGCACTATTCCAATTATCATTATCACTAAGTATTTTAGCTTTAAGTAATTTAGCAGTATTAATATAAATACCCATGTTTGAGTTTATAGCTTCACAACTGGGTAAAAAATTATCAATAGCAATATTTAGGGAGATATAATTATCCCCACTAATATCACGCTATCCCAATATTTTATCATTTTGAGTTTTATGGCCAATCGGTAGTGTAAAACCACCTATACTGACTTCCATCATTTGGTTAGTTTTCATATCTGTCTTTCTAACTATTTTAAACCTACTATAATTCTAACATATTGGAGCTATCTTTTATCCATCATTACTTTCTTTAGGACTACCAGAATTACATATAGCAATTATGATAACATTTTGTTACAAATTTATGTTATTATGACAAACAGTTTAAATATATCATTCATAAACCTCTATAATTTATTAAAGATTGAGGTCAGACTTAAAGAGATTTTTTAACATGGGAAAAAATGTTGTAGTTGTTGGAACTCAATTTGGTGATGAAGGTAAAGGCAAAATAGTTGATTTATTAACTGAACGAGCTGCTGCTGTAACTCGTTTTCAAGGTGGACATAATGCAGGACATACCCTTGTTATTGATGGACAACAAACTATTTTGCATCTAATTCCGTCCGGTATTTTGCGTAGTAAAGTGCAATGTTTAATTGGTAATGGAGTGGTGTTATCACCAAAAGCATTGCTAGAAGAGATTAAAACACTGGAAAAGAAAGGAGTCCCAGTACGAGAACGGTTAAAAATTAGTGATGCCTGTCCTTTATTATTACCATATCATGTTGCATTAGATAATGCTCGTGAAATAGCTCGTGGTAAGAATAAAATTGGTACAACTGGACGTGGAATTGGCCCCGCTTATGAAGATAAAGTAGCTCGGCGTGGACTTAGAGTTAGTGATTTAGCAAATAAAGATATGTTTGCAACTAAATTACAAGAAGTAATAGAGTATCATAATTTTGCATTACAGAATTATTTTAAAACTGAACCAGTTGATTTTAAAACAGTATTGGATGAAACTTTAGCTATTGCTGAAGAATTAGCACCAATGATTACAGATGTGCCACAATTACTGGATCAATTACAAAAAACTAAAGGTAATAACATACTGTTTGAAGGCGCTCAAGGAACTTGGTTAGACATTGATCAAGGTACTTATCCATTTGTAACTTCTTCTAACACTACAGCAGGTGGAGCAGCAACTGGAAGTGGAATTGGCCCACGTGATTTAGATTATATTCTAGGTATCACTAAAGCTTATATGACTAGAGTTGGTTCTGGACCTTTTCCTTCTGAATTATTTGATAATGTTGGTAAACATTTGTCAGATCAAGGTCATGAATATGGTGCTACCACTGGTAGAGCTAGACGTTGTGGTTGGTTAGATATCGTTGCCTTACGACGTTCTGTAACAACCAACAGTATAACTGGTATTTGTATAACTAAATTAGATGTAATGGATGGTTTAGAAACTGTACGAATTTGTGTGGGTTATGATGATGAAGGCAAAGAACTGATGACTCCACCTACAGGAGCAGAAGCTTTTGCTCGTTGTAAGCCAATTTATATTGACATGCCAGGTTGGGAACAATCTACAGCTGGGATACGCAACTATGGTGATTTGCCAACTAATGCTCGTAATTATCTAGAAAAAATTGAAGCATTATTAGAAGTTCCAATTGATATTGTTTCTACAGGTGCAGAACGTGACCATACTATTATTAAAGAACATCCATTTGGTCAAGCTCCAAAAGTTGTTAGGATACGTCCAATAACTCCATGAGCCAACTTACTCATTTTAATCAGGCTGGTGAAGCCCACATGGTAGATGTGGGTCAGAAAGCTAATACTGAAAGAGTTGCAGTAGCTGAAGGCTTTATAAGTATGCAAGCTGAGACATTAGAGTTGATTATGGCTGGCGAACATAAAAAGGGCGATGTATTAGGGATTGCTAGAATTGCTGGAATTATGGCAGCAAAAAAAACCAGCGAGTTGATCCCTCTCTGTCATCCTTTAATGTTGACTTCTATTACTGTAGATTTAAAACCGCAACAAAACGCTGTCCATTGTCAAACAATAGTTAAAACTGCCGGACAAACTGGGGTAGAAATGGAAGCTTTGAATGCTGTACAAGTAGCTTTATTAACTATTTATGATATGTGTAAAGCAATTGACCGTGGCATGACAATAGAACAGGTAAGATTACGAAAAAAATCTGGTGGAAAATCTGGAATTTGGGAAAGGTAATTTTAGCAATTAATTGATAACATTAGCTAATGCTAGAATGTTTCGGGAATGAGGTATGATTTCCTGAAACCCAGGTAAGAGTTTCAATACCATTAAGTTAAGCAGGTAAGGTTTTCGGAGTCCAAAGCGTTAGCTTTGTAAATATTTAATTTATAACTTAATAATATCAAAGCTTCGCTTTGGACT
>DAOUSL010000343.1 GCA_030627235.1 Thioploca sp. | reverse complement strand
CCTCCAGTTCGTAAGATGTCTGAAGGTATTAATAAGAATAAAATTAATGTTGATACTGATGAATATTGGGTTAGTGGCCCTACGATTTTAATTATACTTATAGTCGCGGTATCAACAGTAATCTATGCGTCATTAAACCCTACTCAAAGGAAAGCTAGTGAAGTAACTTCTGATTATAGCGTTACAGCAAAGTAGCTATATAACGAATTTGAAACTAATGAAGTCGCTGAGTTATCTAAATATAATGGAAGGCTTGTTGTCGTCACAGGGGAACATAAAGGTTCAGGGGCGTCATTCGATTATAATCACAAACGATTTCATGAAGCGCCCACTATAAAAAACCGATGACTGTGTACGAAGAAAGTATTTTATTGAATGCACCGCAAAGAGAAGCAACTCAATTAGAGAGACGGTAAATAAGTGTCTTGATAGTTTGGGGAGTTATATCGTTTTATACGCGTAAATTGTGAGACAGCGTTGTACTTAATAGCTATTCAATTGTCTTTGTGTTGTGTGATATATGATTCTGCTTGCGCTAAGTTTGTTTTGATTACGGATTTTTTATTCCCTTTAGGGATGATTATGGTTTTTAATGTGCTTGGTGAGTGGTATTATTCCCTATCAGGAATATTTGTGAGGAGGATAGGTGGTGAGTACAAAAATAATACTGATAGGGAATATTAATTCAGCAAAAAAAGCGGGTGAAATCGTATCTCGTTATAGAAAAATGCAAGAATTAACGCAAGTTGAACTGGCTGGTTTAGCGCAAACAGGTGTGAGATTTATCAGTGAACTGGAAAATGGTAAAGGAACAGTACAGTTTGATAAAGTGATGCATATACTCGATTTATTAGGAATTGAAGTCGTGGCTAAGGAGAGATAAGCATGAAGAGCTTAAATGTTTATTATGAAACTATTTTAGTTGGATATTTAACTGAAAATGATAAGCAGGCCTTATGTTTTACTTATACAGATGAATGGTTACAGTATGATCGGGCTATTGGCTTATCTCCTGATATTTATTTATCTGAGAAAATATTTTCTGGTGAAAAGGTTGAGTCATTTTTTGAAAACCTCTTACCTGAAGGTGATATTCTTGATTTTATTAGTCAAGCAGTACATATTTCACCTAGTAATGTATTTGGATTGCTTGAACGTTTTGGGGGCGATACCGCAGGTGCATTTTCAATATTACCCGAAGCAATAAAACCCTCGGCTGAACCTCATTATTTACCGGTTGAAAAGTGGCATATAAGGGAGTGGTTTCAGCAAACAAAAGGTTTGCCGTTAAATCTCAATGGTGAGCAATCTAGAATGTCCTTATCGGGCGCTCAGGATAAAATGACGGTTTTTATTGATGCTGATGGAACTATCTCAATTCCTTTAGGAACTGCGCCTTCAACACATATTATTAAGCCTTCTATTAATCATCGATTAGACATACCCCATACGGCAATTAATGAAGTATTCATTATGACGCTGGCTAAGGTGATTAAACTCAATGTGGCAGAAACTTATTATGATTCTGAATTATGTGCAGCCATTATTGCTCGTTATGATAGAGAAAAAATAGCGGGGCAGTTAAAACGTTTACATCAAAATGATTTATGCCAAGCATTAGGGCTACCTTCTAGCAAAAAATACGAAGCGGAAGGCGGGCCCTCTTTAGTTGATTGTTTTAATGTGGTTTTAAAACAGAGCTCACAGCCAGCCAAAGATAAAAAACGGCTCATTGAATGGGTTATATTTAATATATTAATCGGTAATATGGATAGCCATGCTAAAAACCTTTCACTAATGAACGTAACAAATAAAAGAGAATTAACTCCCTTTTATGATTTAGTATGCACTGCTATTTACCCAAATTTAAGTCAAAAATTTGCTTTTAAAATAGGGGGAGAAAATAGACCCGATTGGATAATGCTACGTCATTGGGAGCGTTTTTCTAATGATATAGCGACTAAACCAAAATTT
>DAOUSL010000448.1 GCA_030627235.1 Thioploca sp. | reverse complement strand
TATCCACAAACTTCCACTGAACTTGCATTTTTATTTCTAATTCAGCAACTTGTTTATCCAGCTCCTGTAATGATTCTTTACCACCAACTCCAGCAATTAAAGGATCGCACTTCTGCATATCATTAAACACTTTTGACATATCAATATACACGTCCGATAAATCGTCAAACTCGTCACTGGTTAATCCTTGATCCTCAGCTAATTTAGGCGCGGGTTTAAAGCTATATTTTTTATTTGTCATTATGTATTCTCTAAAAAGTTAATAATTTTATCTAATTCGCCATCCGCAAACCATGCAACAATCTCTTGTGCATTAGTAGCCTTCCGTTCGCACACGAAAGATAATGAATGCTCATTTAATAAGGAGTTTGTATAGAACAATAAATTGTTACGGTTTTGTGCATCAAAATCTACGGCAATTAAGTATTTTCTTACGAAATCCGCATAAGAAACATTCACTGTTCTGCTGGATATTACGTCTCTCGTTATGTTAATCATTGTTCAACCATTAACTCTACGTCACAACATTCCACTGCGTGTAGCTTAACCATTGCTAACTCTTTCTCCAACCTGCGATAGTCAGCAATAACCGCACGTGCCCATAAGAATGATTCTATTTCAATATCTGCCCCCGAAAACTCCCCCACAACCCTATTAAAAAATACCTGCTCTAATGTTCTGTTATGCGCTGAATGCGCTAGGTAATTAATCATTTTATAACCTCCATTACCACATCAACTAGCATCACAGCAAAAATAACACTCCACAAAACTCGTACTCTAAGTTTATAAAACTCACTTACCTTATACGAGCTTTGATAATAATGCTCTCCTAACACGGAAATCCTTTCTTCACATTCCGCTTTTAAATCTGCGTAATCAGTAGCCATTAAAGTATTTACTCTCATTTCAACACCCCTTTACTTTCCGCGAATCTTAAATTATGTAAACAATTCTCAGCCACATCCTTTGCGTAAAAATCAGCAAGGTTTCGATAAAATCCAAAAATTACCCTTTTTTGAATCACGTACATATAACACTCCTCCATGATTACAAACTTGCGCTTAATTCTATATTTTTTCATTTTTACCTCAAATAATCTTCAAATTCAACACCAGTGTATTGCAT
>DAOUSL010000123.1 GCA_030627235.1 Thioploca sp. | reverse complement strand
TTATATCTTAAAGCTATCAAAACTGCTTTTCACGAACTACAAGTTTTGAAGGCTATCTAACATTATTTTTGTTAGTTATTCTTATTCTAGTATTTATTTTACTTTGCGTAACTTCAGTCCATAAGTTGGATTTCTAGACCAAAAGCAACGTTATCAAGAATATTACGGTGTGGAAACAGGGCAAAATGTTGAAATACCATGCCAAATTTTTGTCTCCGTAATTCCAGCAAAGCATCGCGATCCAATGTACTAATATCTATTCCATCTATTAATACCTGTCCTTGGCTATGCTCTATCAAGCGGTTAATACAACGAATAAGAGTTGATTTACCACTGCCAGATAGACCCATAACTACTAAAATTTCACCTTGAGATATAGTAAAATTAATATTTTCTAAACCAACTATTTGACCAGTTGTATTAAAAATTTCATCTTTACTAATCCCATTAGCTAATAATTTTAGAGCCTTTTTTGGATTAGAACCAAAAATTTTGGTTAAATTGATAACATTGATTTTTTCCATTTATTTATTGTATATAAATAATCGTTAGGAATTAGTTGCTAGTGGTTTTTTAAAATGTAAAATTCCCCAAGCCAAATAGCCTTTATTACCACTTTCTATCCAGTGATTAAGACCAATTTTCATGCGTTCTAGATAATCTTGAGTACATACTTTTAACATTTCATTATGACGATTTTCTAATTCTTTTAGTACATGACTATAATGATTAATTAGCTGGTTAGTCATTTCAATAACTTGCACTTTTTCAAATCCAAGTTCCAGAGCAGTTTTGCTATAAAAACTAATTGATCCCATTGAATCAAGGTGAATTCTGTCTAAAACTGGTTGTAATACTCCAACTGGACAATCATCACTTTGCATTGGATCAGTGAAGATGAAATTTCCTCCAGGTTTTAATATCCTTTGTACTTCAGCTAAAACTTGTTGTCTATTACCACTATGTAAAATAGCATCTTGTGATAATACTAAATCATATTTTTCAGCTTCAGTTGGAATATTTTCAAAATCACCATCTATTACTGTAATTTTATCTGTAAGGTTTTGTTCTTCATTTAATTGTCTATTTCGTTGATTTTGGGTTTCACTCAAATTTAAACAATCAACCTGACAATCAGTAGTTTTAGCCAAATATCTAGCAGTTCCACCATAACCAGAGCCAATATCTAAAACTTTAGTTTTACTATTTAAAGCTACTAAATTTGCCAAACGAGATACAGTTTTTCTACTAGCTTCAATAATAGAATCTTGATCTGATTCATATATGCCTATATGAATATCTTCTCCACCCCAAATAACTGCATAAAAATTATCAGCATCATCGCTATTATAATAGGTGCGAGCAGTTTCTACTGTAGTCGAATAGCTCATTTTTTTTCCTCTTCTACTTCATATTTTTTATCAGCTACATGTACAAAAAAATCTGGTTCATCTTTATGATAAGTTTCTTGAAAATCACCATAAGTAGTTATGGTTTGAAAACCAACTTCCTTCATCAGATTTCGGACATAGTTTTTACGCAGTGGATACATGTTAAGATGAAAAACAGATTTATCAGGGAATTCATAACGAAATCTAGCAAGACCGTCATCTACATGTTCTGGTTCAGCTTTTATGTTATTTCCACAATAATAATAGGTATGTTTGGAAGAAAAACCTTGATCTAAAATACTATCGTAATTACGTTGATCTAAAATTAAGACACCATCATGTTTTAAAGCGGCATAAAATTCTGCTAATGTTTTCCGACGATCTTTTTCGCTAAACAAATGAGTAAACGAATTTCCCAAGCAAATAATAGCATCAAATTTTTCATGTATATCTTTATTTAACCAACGCCAGTCAGCACGCACTGTGTGTAGAAGTTTATCTTTTTTTCTGGCATTTTCAAATGCTTTTGCTAGCATAAATTGACTGCCGTCTGCACTTACAACATCAAAACCACTTTCTAGTAAACGTACTGAATGAAAACCAGTACCAGTTGCCACATCAAGAATTCGTTTTGCCCCTCTCTCTCTCAAAACATCAATAAAAAAATGTCCTTCACTTTCAGCTCTTGCGTTCCAATCTATCAATTGATCCCATCGTTCCACAAAACTTTCAATATATTCGTCTTTATATTGATCAGTTTCACGAACTTCAACTGGATTAGGGCCATAGTTCTGTTTTTGGGTCATAAGAATCTCCTATTGGTAAAAAAGATGATAAATCCTCCTAAAAATTTAACGCTTATTAAAAATAATATTTGCTTCGTTTAAATTGTATTTTTATAAAATATAATATTATGTATATCATTAAATATTAACATAGATTTTTATTAATATTGAAACTGGAAAAATTTTTATAGATATATTTGGCAATCAAGATAAGTTTTTTTTGAAAATTTAATTATTTTTTAAATATCAATTTCAGTGATAAATCAAATTTAGGAAATATTAAAAACTATGCTATCATGTAAAAAATCTAAAATTTAGACTATATGAACTAAATGAAAAAAATATTATTTATTCTAGCTATACTAGTAATTTCGAGTTGTAATACATTTACTAAATCAGAACAGATTATTAAGTCAGATATTATTGAAGTAGCTAAACCAACTTCTGAAGAAATATATCAATCTGCACTTGAATTTTATAATAAAGATTACTTTATTCAGGCTAGTCAGGCTTTTTTAAAAGCAGCTCAACAAGGCCATGCAAAATCACAATTTAGATTAGCTAAGATGTATTATGATGGTAAAGGAGTAAATAATAATTCTTCTGAAGCTGCAAAATGGTATAGAAAAGCGGCTCAACAAGGGCATCTAGAATCTCAATATTTTTTGGGAGCTTTGTATTTTGTGGGTAGTGGCGGAGTAAGTCAAAGTTTTTCCAAAGCCAAAAAATGGTATTATAAAGCGGCTCAACAAGGACATCTAGAAGCACAATTAAGTTTGGGTATGATGTATTATAATGGCAAAGGTGTACAAAAAGATTTAACAGAAACCAGAAAATGGTTGTCATTAGCATCCCACCAAGGTAATGAAGATGCTGCTTTAATGTTAAAAAAAATAGAGATTAATCAGTAAATTTTGCGTTTTATTTATACTAGTATTTTTTATTTAATAATTCCTATTTTACTGCTACGTTTGTTATGGCGTGGTGTAAAAGCACCTGCTTATTGGCAACGTTGGCTAGAGAGATTTGGATTTTTTACAGCTTTACCAGTAGAAAATTGTTTATGGATACATGCTGTATCAATGGGGGAAGTACAAGCAGCAATACCTATGATTCAAGCTTTACAAATTAGATTTCCTGATTATCCTATATTAATTACTACTATGACACCGACAGGTTCGCAAAGTGTAAAAAAAATATTTGGGAATAAAGTTTGGCATGTTTATTTACCTTATGATTTGCCTGGAGCAATAAGCAGATTTTTAATTCGTACTAAACCAAGTTTGCTAATTTTGATGGAAACAGAATTATGGCCTAATTTGCTACACGCTTGCCAAAATATTCCCGTAATTTTAGCTAATGCTAGATTATCTGTCAATTCTGCCAAAGGCTATGAATATATAGCTAAATTAACCCTGCAAATGTTAACTAATATAACAATAATAGCGGCTCAAACTGAAGCTGATGCGAATAGATTTATTCAATTAGGGGTTGCTTCCAACAAAATACATATCACTGGTAGTATAAAATTTGACACTAATTCACCTATTGTTGAAAATAGTTTACGTCAACGATGGGGTTTAAATCGTAAAGTATGGATTGCTGCTAGCACTCATGCTGGTGAAGAAAAAATCGTTATTGCAGTTTTTAAAAAATTAAAACTAGAGTTTAAGGATTTATTATTAATATTAGTACCTCGTCATCCAGAACGATTTAATCAAGTTGCTAAACTATGTGAACAAGCTGGATTTAATACTGTAAAACGTACTGAAAATTATGTTGACACTAATACGGAAATCTATTTAGTTGATACTATGGGTGAATTAGCAATGTTGTATACTGCTGCTGATATTGCTTTTGTTGGGGGTAGTTTAGTTCCAATTGGATGTCATAATTTATTAGAGCCAGCAACAGTAGGTATACCAGTAATAATGGGACCTCATGTATTTGAATGTGCTGAGATATGTCGAAAATTATTAGAAGCTAAAGCAGCTAAAAAGATTGCAAATTCAGAACAATTATATCAAGCTGTAAAACTATATTTGAATAATACTAAATTTGCTCAAGAAGTTGGAAATAATGGACAATTATTTGTGCAAAAAAATAAGGGTGCTTTACAATGTTTATTAAATATAATTTATCCATTAATACCTGATAAATCAACCCATAATTAATAAATTATCTTTTATAATTAAAATTTATCAATAAGTTTGCTTGATTTTTTAAGAAATTACTTTAAGATGTATCAACAAGTACTAAAAATACTTAACAATAGACAAATATATACTACTGAACAATTAGTAGTAAAATTATCTATAAATTCTAATAAATTAAAAAAAATTATTAATGATTTAGTCTCTTATGGAATTAAATTAAATCAGCCAACATGTGATACATATCAACTGATTGAAACAGTAGATTTGTTGGATATAAAGAAAATTAGAACTAAACTTACCAATAAGTTAGTTAATTTAGAAGTGTTTGATGTTATAAATTCAACTAATGAATATGTTTTAACTAATATTACTGATAAACCATTAGTTTGTATAGCAGAATACCAAACAGCAGGACGTGGCCGACAAGGAAATAAATGGGTTTCGCCTTATGCAAGTGGATTGTGTTTATCCATTAAATATAATTATGCCAATTTAAATGTATTAAATGGACTGAGTATTGCTTTAGCAGTCACTATTGCTAGAATGTTATATGATTTAGGGATTGACGAAATTGGTTTAAAATGGCCTAATGATATATTATGGCAGCAACGCAAATTAGCTGGTTTATTATTAGAAAGTCGTTGTAATAAGAATTGTGAAGTTGTAATAGGAATTGGAATTAATGTTAAAATGTCTTTGGTTAATAATATTTCTCAGCCTTGGATAGATTTAGCGTTTATTTTAAAGCAACCACCAACACGTAACATATTAGCTACTAATTTAATAAATAGTTGTTTATCAACTTTACTAGCTTATCCAAATACTGGATTAAAACCATTTCTAGATGATTGGAATTTTTTTGACTTGAGCTATGGGAAATTGGTAACTCTATATAATGATAATAAAACACCTATCAAAGGTATTGCAACTGGAATTAATGAGGATGGGGCAATATTAATTAATAATGAAAGTTATATTTGTGGTAGTTTACGGTTTGATTAGTTGTTAATCTTTTATTAATATGATATTGTTAGTTGATATAGGTAATAGTGCTATAAAATGGGCAATCTTAGAAAAAGATAGCTTGAGTACTCAGCAGTATATAACATATGAAATTAGCAGATTAGATAACGTTTTAACCAAAATATGGCAATATCTTAATAAGCCTGAGATAATCTGGATATCCAACGTTGCTGGACCACAAGTAAACGAAACTGTTATTTATTGGACTATAAAGCATTGGCAATGCAAACCAAATTTTATTAAAACCACTAAGTATGAATGTGGGGTAAGAAACGGTTATAAATATCCTGAACAGTTAGGGGTAGATAGGTGGTTAGCTTTAATTGCCGCTTCTAGATTAGAAGCGGCAATGTCATGTGTTGTAATAGATTGTGGAACTGCAGTTACTATAGATGTATTAGATAATGGCCAACATTTGGGTGGAATTATAGCACCAGGTCTGAATACTATGCAAACTAGTTTATCTCAAAATGCTTATAATTTGACAGATAGCAAACAGTTTTTAGCAACATCTAATTTTTCTTTAGCAAATAACACAAGTAATGGTATTATTTTTGGCACTTTGTATGCAGTGTTAGGATTACTTGAATATGTAATGAATAAATTAGAAAATAAGCCAAAACTTATACTTACTGGTGGAGATGCTGTTATTATTGAACCATTTTTATCCAGAACTTATCAATATATTCCAGACCTTGTTTTGCAAGGATTAAAGACTGTTATTAATTATCATGAGAAGCCTCGCTCTGTTATTGTTTCTAGTGAATATTAGTTTATTATTTTGGCAAGTTGGATTATTGTCTTGGTTACCATTGCAACCAGAACAGTTTATGACACAAACTAATAAGTCTAGTTTAAAAACTATTCAAGGCTTACCTAGTCTTAGATTATTGAATGAAAAACTTGTAATTGATAATAAACCTGTTACTACTGTTGAATCTAATGATATTATAACTAATAAAGTTATTACAGATGTTGTAGAAAATGATTCAGATATTTCTAAGATAACAAATATAAAAAAACTAACTCTAGATATCAACACAAATAAATTATTAAGCACTAATGCTTCTGATAAAGCAAAAACTCCAATAAATAATAAACAACAGATATTAAATCATAATATTGAAAACTTAGAACCAGTTACAAAAACTATAACGTCTAAAACTTGTTTTCAGGCAGGTCCTTATATTAAAATGGATACTATAGATATAGCAGTTAATTGGTTAGAAAATAAATATAATAATATTATAATCAAAGCACAAGAACAAATAGAGAAAAAGTTAATTGGTACATGGGTTTATTTGCCACCTTTTAAAACTTTAGAAGAAACTAAACGAATTAATCAGTACTTAGACAAACTTGGAATTAAAGATCATCATATTGTTAGAGGAAAACTAAAAAATGCTATTTCTTTAGGCGTTTATAGTATCCCAACTAATGCTGAAATTAGAGTAAAAGAGTTAAAATCTAAAGGTTATAACAATGTTAAAATTAGAAAACGTTATAAAGAAAATACAAATTATTGGTTAAATATTAAAATGCTTGTTAATCAAAATAACTTAATAGCTAATTTTAACAAAAAGTTTCAAAATTTAACATTAATATCCGTAACATGTGAGTCTATAGCATTACAATAGGCTTATTGGGTAAAAACGACACTACTCAACAAATGATATAAAAGATGGGTTTAAACTTCATGACAGATAAAATGCCAACTATTGTGGTAGTTGATGACAGTGCAACCTCGATTTCGCTGTATCAATTCAGCGTAGAACCACTAGCAGTCAATTTTATCGGCTTTAAATCTCCTGCCGAGGCACTTCCCTATTTAGAAGAACATCAACCAGATTTATTATTTTTGGATATTATCATGCCTGGTATGGATGGACTGAGTTTGTTAAGGAATTTGCGAAGCTTTGCTCATCAAAAAGATACACCAGTAATAATGGTAACTTCTAAAGACTATGATCAAGATCGTAATGTAGCTAAACAACTAGGAGCAGTAGCTTTTCTTATCAAACCTTTACGTTTTAAAGAAATTAGAGATATTGTTTGTAAACATGTTGATATTAAACTGAAATAATTATGAGTGTTAATGCACTGAATTACATACGTTTTTGGGGAGTACGTGGCTCTTATCCAGCCCCATTTGGTAGTCATATGCGAGTTGGTGGTAATACATCATGCGTAGAATTAAGGGTTGATGATCATATTTTAATATGTGATGGTGGCTCAGGTATCATCCCACTTGGTAATTCTTTGATGGCACAACAAAATATCAAAGAAGTTACTATTATACTAACCCATTATCATTGGGATCATATTTCTGGGCTACCATTTTTTGTACCAGCATTTGTACCAGGTTGGAAAGTTAATATCTATGGGCCTGGAGATAATAAAAAAGACATTGAACAACGTATTTCTGGACAGATGCGGGATCCTTATTTTCCAGTAGAAGTGGAAAATTGGATGGCAGATGTTAATTATTTAACATCTCATAATAGCCAGATAGAATATGGTCCATTTAGAATTGAGACATTTAATGTACATCACCCTGGCAGTACTTTTGGATATAGAATTCATGTGCATGGAAAAACTATAGTTTATGCTTCTGATGATGAGCTTTCGTTTATAGATCAATCAATAGAAAATAGGCGAGATGAACTAGAACCTCAGGAATTTAAACTAATTAAAGCAATGCAAGAAGAGGAACGAGAGCATTCTTTAGATATGATTAGAAATTCTCATGTGTTTATTCATGATGCTCAATATACTCCAGAAGATTATGCTAAAAAAAGAGGATGGGGACATTCATGCTATATTGATACAGCTAATTTTGCAATAGATGCTAATGTTAAACAATTATATTTATTTCATGCTGATCCAAATTACGACGATACTAAAATAGAAAATTTGCATCGTGAAGCAATTAAACTGATTCATGAGCGTGATTCAAATATGGATTGTTTTATTGCTAGAGAAGGCTTCGTTGTTGATATAGATAAACTTTAAATAAATTAAACTCTATAAAATTCAATTAAAATATGTGGGCATTTTTACATAAACACTCATCTCCAAAATATTTTTATATTCTTGCTGGACGCTTAATACCTTGGTTTGGTTGGTCTTGTTTAATCATTATGTTGGCTGGTCTTTATTATGGTTTGTTTGAAGCGCCACCTGATTATCAGCAAGGACAAAGTTATCGTATTATGTTTATCCATGTTCCAGCAGCATGGATGTCAATGTTTATTTATATGATAATGGCAGTTGCAGGAGGAATTAGTTTAGTTTGGAGAATTAAATTAGCAGATGTTATTGCAGCTAGTTCTGCACCAATTGGAGCTTCATTTACTTTTCTGGCTTTAGCTACTGGAGCTTTATGGGGAAAACCAATGTGGGGAGCCTGGTGGGTATGGGATGCACGATTAACTGCAGAACTAATTTTATTATTTTTGTATTTGGGAGTGATAGCACTTAATTCCGCTATTGATGATAAACGCACTGCGTCTCGTGCTAGTGCTGTATTGGCATTAGTAGGAGTAGTTAATATTCCAATAATCCATTATTCAGTTGAATGGTGGAATACTTTACATCAGGGTTCCTCAATAATTAAGCTATCCGCTCCTTCTATTCATATATCAATGTTAATTCCTTTGTTATTAATGGCGATAGCATTTAAATTATATTATGTGTTGGTAGTATTAAAACAGGCTCGTTGTGAAATACTAGAAAGGGAACGTAATTCTGGTTGGGTTCAAGAACTTGCCAATAAGATTTAAATGGATATAAAGCCTTCTGAGATTATACTCAGAGGTTTTATATTTACCAACTAATATTTACTTTTTGTTTTCCCCATTTCCTAGCTTTTTTAACGTTTTTGCCCATATAAATATCAATCTTTTTTCTCCAACGTTTGTTCATTTTATCTAAAACAATATATGTACCTTCAAGACCCTTAATTTTGACTCTGGCACCATTACCTAAACCTTGTTTGATTAAGTCACGAGATACAGCAATTGATTTCATTCCTGGTTTTAACCTATTCCCCCATGCCGCCAAATTAGGAGTACTATCAGTTTGATTTGGAAGTGAATTATATGCAGTTGCAGTAACTGTCATCGTATTTTGCCAATCAGTTGTTGTAGGTAATTGTACAATTCCTAACGATAAGATAGCACCAAACACATAACTATTATAAAATATCACTACTTAATTTCCTCTAAATGTTAAAACATATACTATAAAAATAATACAAAACCAATATAAAATGCAAAACAACCAATTATATATCAATATATAAATTATTTATATAAACATCTTTGGTTATGTATTTACACTAGTTTTAATAAAATATTTACTAATATTTTATTTACAATATGAATTACTTAGGTTATTTAATGAAATTTGCATTTATTTTTCCAGGTCAAGGTTCACAAACAGTTGGTATGTTATCAGAATTAAGTTCTAACTATTCAATAGTCAAAAATACTTTTGAAGAAGCATCTGAAATATTAGGTTATGATTTATGGAAACTTAGTCAAGAAGGTCCTAAAGAAACTTTAAATCAAACTGATAAAACTCAACCTGTATTATTAGCTGCTGGAGTATCAATATGGCGTATTTGGCAACAAGAAAATGATAATAATCCAGAATTAATGGCTGGTCATAGTTTTGGTGAATATACTGCTTTAGTTTGTGCTGGAGCTTTGAAATATTCGGATGCTATTAGTTTAGCCGAAGACCGTGGTCGTTTTATGCAAACTGCTGTTTCAGAAGGTGAAGGTGCTATGGCAGCAATATTAGGTTTATCAGATGATAAAACTATTCAAGCTTGTAATATAGCTGCCCAAGATCAAGTAGTTACAGCAGTAAATTTTAATGCCCCAGGCCAAGTTGTAATTGCTGGTCATACTGACGCAGTGAAACGAGCTATAATCAACGCTAAAGAAAGTGGGGCTAAAAAAGCTATTTTATTAGCAGTTAGTGTTCCATCACATAGTAGCTTGATGCAACCAGCAGCAGATAAAATGCAAGAACGATTGATGAAAGTAGAGGTTGTTAGCCCAAGTATTTCAGTAATTCATAATTTTGATGTAGCTACGAAAACTGATCCAGATATAATTCGAGCTGCATTGGTTGCTCAATTACATAATCCTGTGCGTTGGGTAGAAACAATTAATAAAATAACAGATGCTGGGATCGAATTATTATTTGAGAGTGGGCCAGGCAAAGTGCTGACTGGTTTGAATAAACGTATAAATAAAAATATAACTACTAAACCAATAATAGATTTAAAAACTTTAGAACAAGCTTTGGAGGCTTTAAGATGAATATTAATTTAACTGGTGAAATAGCTTTAGTAACCGGAGCTAGTAGAGGTATAGGCCAAGGAATTGCTCTAAAATTAGCTCAAGCTGGAGCATTTGTAATAGGCACTGCTACTAGTGAAAATGGTGCAGAAAATATTACTAAATTTTTGACTACAGAACATACTGGAATTGGCAAGGTTTTAGATATATCTTCGGCTGATTCTATTAATAATCTGATTAAAGAACTGGATAAGATGCCAAGTATTTTGGTTAATAATGCAGCAATTACTCGAGATACTCTGTTAATGCGGATGAAAGATGAGGATTGGAATGCAGTTGTTAATGCTAATTTAACAGGAGTTTACCGTTTATCCAAAGCTTGTTTACGTGCTATGATGAAAGCTAAACATGGCCGTATTATAACAGCTACTAGTGTAGTTGGTTTTACTGGTAATGCTGGACAAACTAATTATTCTGCAACTAAAGCTGGCGTGATTGCTTTTAGCAAATCTTTAGCAAGAGAAGTTGGTAGCCGTGGTATTACTGTCAATACAATTGCTCCTGGTTTTATTGCTACTGATATGACTCGTGATTTGCCCGAACAGCAAAAAGATGCCTTGCTAAAGCAAATTCCATTAAATAGAGTTGGTGTAGCGGAAGATATAGCAAATGCAGTAGTATTTTTAGCATCAGAAGCTGCTAGTTACATAACTGGTGAAACTTTGCATATCAATGGTGGAATGTATATGGCTTAACATAGGATGTGGCCGTAATTTATACATTATAGCCACATACTATATAAATAGTAATATTCTACTATCTTCTAACTCCTTTAGCCCCTTTAAAATTACCGTCTTTAGAACCTTTTAATTTTGCACCAGTTAAATTAGCTCCTTTAAACTTTGCTCCTTTTAATCTGCTACGTCTTAAATCAGCACCACGTAAATTTGCACCACGCAAGTTTGCACCAGTTAAATTAGCTCGTCCCATTTTAGCAGAACGTAAATTAGCTCGTCGTAAATCTGCCCTACTTAAATTAGCACCTCTAAGGTCTGCACTGCGTAACTTCGCTCCTCTTAATCTTGCTCTAGAAAGATTAGCACCACGCAATCTAGCTCGGACTAATCTTGCACCGTGTAATTTAGCTCTTGATAGATTACAACGATTACATTTATTTGTCTTTTTTAACTTTTTAAAGTGAGATTTATTAACAGCAAAGGTTAGATTATGACCTAAAAAACCTACCATAAAAGGTATAATCAATAAAAGGAAGACTTTTTTCATAATAACTCTCCTTTTTAGGCTGGGTAAAATGAGTCTGTTTTATTAATAAAGTCTGATAAAACAGATATGTAGTGTTTAATTTTAAAAAATTATGTGGAAATTTCTATATGATGTAACCAATTTCTATCATTATCGCCAAATACAAAAAAATGGGGATTAAGCAATGATTCTTTAGTGTTATATAATAATGGTTTCAATTCTAAATCAGTTAAATAGCCACCAGCTTGTTCAACTATACATTGAGCGGCTGCAGTATCCCATTCGGAGGTCAGACCAAAACGAGGATAAATATCTGCTTTACCTTCAGCTACTAAGCAAATTTTTAAAGAGCTACCAATACTGACCAAATTAGTTTTAACACCTAATCCAGCAATAAATTTTTGTAAGGATTCACCAGCATGAGAACGACTACCAGCAATAATCAAGTCATCTTTGGGGCAGGAACGTACCTTAATAGGTTCTGGTGAATGCTCTGGTAAGCATTTATATGCACCATTATCTAAAGCCGCATAATAACTAACGCCAGTCACTGGTACATAAACTACTCCCATTATAGATTTATGATTATCAATCAAAGCGATGTTTACCGTAAATTCCCCATTCCGCTTAACAAATTCACGAGTACCATCAAGTGGATCAACTAACCAATAACGTGACCAATTAGATCGTTCCGAAAAAGGAATCTTAGCTGATTCTTCAGATAAAATTGGCCATTGAGTTATTTTCTGTAATTCTTCTACAATAGTATTATGAGCAGCCATATCAGCCATGGTCAGAGGCGACTTATCAGATTTTTGTTCAACTTCAAAATTAGTCGCATATATTTCCATAATGCGTTCTCCAGCCATCTTAGCAACTTGATTAACATTTTCAAGCAAGTCTTTAAGCTCATTAACACTTAACATCACAGTTAACTCCAAGGAATATTTGGCAAATTGATTTTATACTTATATTATACCTTATATTCAATAGTAAATAAAAGGTAATTTTTTACTTAACTAAAACTAATGATTTGAGGTGGGTATAAAATTTAAATAATATCTCGCATATATATAGACATCGTTTCCTGAATAACGAAAGTAATATAGCTAAGTATGATTGTATTAACGACATGAAATTTACTGACTTTATGTAGGATGTAATGAGTTTACGAATTACATCTTGATGCAATTCCCTTCGTTCATTGCATCCTAC
>DAOUSL010000171.1 GCA_030627235.1 Thioploca sp. | reverse complement strand
TATAAATACCAATAATCCGGTTCAAAATATAATTAGTTATGAACTGAAATGTATTGGAAAATCCACATTAAATTATGATTCCGATCCTAAACCAAATAGTGTTATAGAAATAGCAACCACAAGAACTTTGACTATTTTTGCTTATGAAGGTTTAGAAATAATAGATTATTTATTGGTCGGAGAACACGCCAATGACTTTAGTGTAAGCGAATTAAAAGAAGATTCCAATTACGAACTAATAATATCTTGTAGTCCTATCGATATTGGTGAACATACAGCAAAATTAAATATAAATACCAATAATCCGGTTCAAAATATAATTAGTTATGAACTGAAATGTATTGGAAAATCCACATTAAATTATGATTCCGATCCTAAACCAAATAGCGTTATAGAAATAGCAACCACAAGAACTTTGACTATTTTTGCTTATGAAGGATTAGAAATAATAGATTATTTATTGGTCGGAGAACACGTCAATGACTTTAGTGTAAGCGAATTAATAGAAGATTCCAATTACGAACTAATAATATCTTGTAATCCTATCGATATTGGCGAACATACAGCAAAATTAAATATAAATACTAATAATCTGGTTCAAAATATAATTAGTTATGAACTGAAATGTATTAATAATAGTCCAATTTATACTTCTAAACCTGAACCTGACAGTACTCTAAGTATGAGTGCTATCATAGCAACTTCTACAGCTACTTCCATAGAAATCTCTAATACTGGCAACGAAATTCTCACGATAACAGAAGTTATAATTACTAATAATGAAGTTTTTCAAATAAATAATACTCCATTTTCTATTAACGATGAAGTACATAAATTAGAAGTACAATGTATTCCTATACAAGCGAAAAAATACCTAGCAACTATTACTTTAATTACTAATCTTGCAAAATCAATAAATTATCAATTAGAATGTATTGGAATAGAAGATAAAATTAAGCCAATTTATAGTTCTATTCCTGAACCAAACACTACTTTACAAATTGGTAGTACTGTTTTAGATACTGCTATTAGCAAATTTATTATAATTTCTAATCAAGGAGATGAGAGCTTAACAATTGAAACTAATATAATAACTGGTGATCCAAATTTTTCTATTATCAAGGGAGCAGCACCAACTGCAATAACTGATGCAACTCATAACCTAGAAGTGCAATGTATTCCTACTGCAATTGGTAAATATACAGCTCAATTAACTTTACAAACTAATGATCCAATCAAAAATTTGGTTAAATATAATTTGACTTGTACTGGTATAACAGGATTTAGTGTTACTGGAGAAATTAGAGTTCAAGCTGGAATATCAGGTGACAATATAAGCATAGAGTCCTCAGAAATATTTAGTTTAATTGGTTGGATTAAACCAGACCCACAACATATTGGACAACTAGCTGATATAATTGTTAATTATTATTGGAAAGCTTTTGATGGCAATTCTTCACTGACTATCCCAATTAAAGTTAGTAGCCAAGTAGAACTGTCCAAAGAATTGAAAATTAATTTATTTGAAGGTTCTATCACTAATATGGCTGGAATATTTGAAGTTGAATTTGGTTATCAAACTAATGATAATAAGAATTTTATTGGTAAGATCGCTCAACTAGAAATCAAACCAAATTCTCCACCAACAGAAATTGAGCTTAATATTGGAGTTGATAATAACTTAATTGGTGCTTTTAATACTATTGACAATGATAATGCTGATCGATTCATTTATAGCTTAATTAATCAAACTAAATATTTTAAAATCATAAATAACGCTTTGTATGTAACTAATTTAATGCCAAAATTTAATGACATTAGACTTGTTGATGATGATTCTGCTTCTGCTAATATTTATCCAATTGAAGTTCAAACTACTGATATTAGTGGAGATTACTATATTAAAAAATTTATTATTCAATCTATACCAATTATAAATCCACCAATCATTCACTTAACTAAAAAATCAGTGGTAGAGAATTATCAAGGCATTGTAGGGAAAATTTGGAGCGATTCTATGATGGATAATTTTGAATTGGTAGAAAATGAAAACTTTGATTTAGATAATGAAGGTATATTAAGAACTAAACGACCACTGGATTTTGAAACCAATTCAAGTCATAATATAACAATTCAAGGAACTACAGAAAAAACATTTACAATAGATATTATTAATATACCTGATATTACTATACATGGTGAACTATTTGAAAATATTACAAATTTTATAGAAACCACCACTAATAATTTAGAAGCAGTAAAAATACAATTTATTCCAGATATAACCCATAGAGATTTAGAAGCTGATATTTTAGCTGTAGCAAGCTATACAATTGATCAGCAAACTAATTTTTTAGTGCGAAATGATGAGACTTGGCAAGAATGGGATAGATTTACCTTACCTGCATTTACTCATCTAATTTTAGAAGATGAACATGAAATTGCCTTATTTAATTCTAATCAATTTCCTGCTGGAGAATTACAAGTTTATATAGGCTATCGTTTAGATAATAAAGAACTTATCTATAATTCAACCCCAATTACTATTGAAATTAACTAATTTAAGCTTAAAAAATTATGGTATTAAATATGCAAATTTATTACTCAATTAAATTAATTTAAAAATATGTATAATACTATTCGTTTATTTGAACTAAAATTTATATCAGCAACTCATCACACAGAAGTCATTGATGATTTGTTAGACTATCAAAATAATCCAAATTATGATTCTAAATTACCATTTGTGATTACAGTTAACGCTGACCAACTAGTTAAATTAGAACATTTGCCAGACTTAAAATCCAAACTTAGTCAAGCTATGTTTATATTTCCAGATGGACATCCTATCATTTGGTGTAGCAAATTAGCCCGCAAACCTTTACAAGCTAGGTTAACAGGAAGTGATTTATTTCCATTATTATGGCAAAAAGCTAAAGAAAACCAACAAAAAATCCTAGTAATTGTTAGCCATGCAGAACTTGGTGTAAAATTACAAGCAGATTATGCCAATATTATTTATTATACGCCTCCATTATTTGAGGTAGATTCAACTGAATTTGCTAAAGTTAGCCAAGATATTACTAACATAATTATAGATTTTCAACCACAATTTGTAATCATTGGCCTAGGATTTCCCAAACAAGAATGGTTAGGTTTATCTATTCATGAAAACCTTAAAAATCAAGCATCACCATTATTTCTATTTTTAGGAGCTTCAGCTGAATTTTATGTTGGCATGAAAAAAAGAGCCCCCATTTTTTGGCAGAAAATTGGCATGGAATGGTTGCATAGACTATCACAAGAACCAAAAAGATTGTGGAAAAGATATATCCTTGGTATCATACCTTTGTTAATTTTATTTATTAAAGAACTAAGAAAATAAATTTCCAAATTAAGCAAATAACTATATTGTTCTAATTAATATTTAATTAGATACAATGCAATTGATAATTAAAAACTGTGTCAACTAATAACTTTAAACCTCGAGTTTTATTATCTGCTTACCAATGCGTTCCCAGAATGGAAGCAGTATCTCAAATTGGTTGGCAATGGTATTTCCGATTAGCTCGACGTGTACCAACTACTTTAATAACTCATATTAGAAACCGTGATGATATCCTAAAAGCTGGAGCCCCTTTTGCTGATTCAGAGATCATATTTATAGATACCGAATGGTTTGCAAAACGATACTATAAAATAATTTGCAAGTTATTTCCTAATAGTGAACATGCTAGAGACCTCTTATTTTCCCCAGATTTTTATTTGTTTGATTGGTTAGCAATTAGACAAATTAAATCCCTCCAACGAGCTGGAGCAGATTGGGATATTATACATTCTGTAACTCCAGTCTCCCCTATGGCTTTAACCAGATTGCATAAATTAGAAAAGCCAATAATATTGGGTCCTTGGAATGGTGGGTTAAAAAATCCAACTACATTTCCAGAAATTATGCGAGAAGATTCTGGTTGGTTATACTCAATTCGTTATCTGGGTTTTATAATAAATATAGTTTTTGGGACTACTAAAAATGCAACAACTATTCTGACTGCAACTCAAGCTACATTAAAAATTATCCCAACTAGGCATCATGATCATTGTCGTTTTTTGATAGAAAATGGGGTGGATTTAGACATATTTACTCCAGCTCCTTGGCCAGAACCACCTTCTGCTAATAATCCATTGTGTATTTTATTTGTAGCTCGTTTTCAGCCATTTAAAGGATTGCCAATGTTATTAGAAGCTATAGCTCGTTTGCAGCCAAAAATCCCAATAAAATTAACGGTAATAGGTGATGGAGTTTTACGAGAAAAATGGCATGATATAGCTAAAAAATTAAATATAAATCATCTGATTAATTGGATGGGGCCAAGATTGCCAGTAGAAATAGTTAAACAATTGCATACATCCCATGTATTATGTTTACCTTCTATACGTGAATCTGGAGGAGCTGTACTATTAGAAGCAATGGCTTGTGCTAGACCAGTTTTAGCCATAAAATATGGTGGGCCAGCAGAAATTGTGAGTGATGAAGTTGGTTATGCAATTTCACCAGAAGGTGGAACATCAGCTGTTATAGATGCTTTGGTTAAAGCTTTACAAGATATTGTTATAAATCCAATAGTATGGAAAAAACGGGGTGAAGCTGGAAGACAAAAAACAGTACAACTTTATGGTTGGGAAGCTAAAATAGAACAAGCTTTAGAACTATATCAAGAGTTATTAGAAAGGTAATTATTGATTAAACTCGACTATCAAGTTTTCTTGTAGAGACAAGGCATGCCTTGTTTCTACATCAAGTCATGTCGGTGAAATGAAACTGAAACCGACCATTAATAATTTCTACATCATAATGGTCGGTTACGCTTTTCTTCACCGACCCTACGAACTAAAGAGAAATACGTTGTTTCATGGTGCAATTAAAATGTTCAATAATAGTATTTTTTCAGAAAATTAGATCGGTTAATTAATTCTATTATCGAAAAAACTAGATATTTTTTCAGAAAAGTTTTATAATCAACAACAGAGAAGTTGATTGGGCAATCGCTGTATTTTTTAAATATGGAGGAAAGTCCGGGCTTCATAGGACAGGGTGCTAGATAACTTCTAGGAGGTGTGAGCCTATGGAAAGTGCCACAGAAAATATACCGCCACTTCGGTGGTAAGGGTGAAAAGGTGTTGGTAAGAGCTCACCGCATTGGTGGTGACATCAATGGCATGGTAAACCCCACCTGAAGCAAGACTAAATAATGAAATACTCGGTGTAGTCCGCACCATTTCAGGGTAGGTCGCTAGAGGTGTTTGGTGACAAGCATCCCAGATGAATGATTGCCACGTTTAACGTACAGAACCCGGCTTATAGATCAACTTCTCTTTAATACTTAAATAATTAAAAAATATAAAAAATATGCAAAGTTTTCTATTAGCTCCTGCCATTATGGTTGGATTAGGTCTGTTTTTTGGAATTATTATTGCTGTAGCTTATAAATTTTTACAAGTACAAGAAGACCCACGTATTGAACAAGTAGAAGAATTATTACCTGGTACTAATTGTGGAGCTTGTGGACAACCAGGTTGTCATGGTTTTGCCGAACAACTTGCAAAAGGTGATAGCCAACCAGGAGGATGCACAGTAGCTAGTCCTAATGCGATTGAAATAATTTCTGATTTTCTTGATGTTGATCCTGGTAAACAAGAAAAGCGAGTTGCTCGTTTACACTGTGCTGGTGGTAAGGGACAGGCTCATCAAATTGCAGAGTACCAAGGATTTGAAAGTTGTCATGCTGCTGCCCAAGTTTCTAGTGGTGGTAAAGGTTGTTCTTGGGGATGTTTGGGATTAGCTGATTGTGAACGAGCTTGTACTTTTAATGTTATTCAAATGAATAAAAATGCACTGCCAGTAGTAGATGTAGAAAATTGTACTGCTTGTGGCGATTGTGTAGATGTTTGTCCGCGTGATTTATTTGAAATAGTACCATTGAATCATAAATTATTTATACAATGTTCGATTCCATTGGAAGGAGATGATGCTCGAATGTTGTGTAGTACTGCTTGCGATGCTTGTGGAAAATGTGAGGCAGATGCTTCTCTTAATTTAATTCGGATTGAAAATAATTTACCAGTGATAGATTATGCCAATGGAGGGCCTGCTAAACCAGAAGCTACTTTCCGTTGCCCAACTGGTTCAATTCAGTGGTTAGAAGGCAACCAATTTGTAGATATGTAATTTATTTAACTTAAGTTACGCAGAACAAATTTTAAGTTAAAAATAATTAATAGTGATAAAATTTAAGTGTAAAAAACATATAAATTATTAATTTGTGTTTGGTTGGTTTCATTACACTGAATCTATCTACCTGGCTATTCCTTTCTCGCCGACCTTCGGAGGCTCAAGAATAGTGTTTCCTGATAAAACGTCCACTCTTGCTACGCTTCTCCAAGTCGCTATGGCTTGGGTTACATTCAGGATAACCAGTCGTTGAAGCGGACAATTTACGTCCATATCTAATATTGGATTTACTGATTTAGGAAGGAGGTCTGAAGAAATTAATTTCCGCTGACTATCTGCGGCGGTTAAGATAAAGTGACTCTTATACGTTCGATGATTATTATTGCTTTACTATGGCTCTACTATGATACATCCATTTAAAAGAGAAATTAACAGACTTTCTTCCACCCTATTACGATGAAAGATGAATTTTTAAAAATAACCAAGCATAACGAACTAGCCGATTTTTTCGGTATGACCTATCCAGTATTATCGAAAATTATTTATGAAACAGATGATGTATATAAATATCGTCAGTTTCAAATTCCTAAAAAGAATGGGTGCTACAGGCAAATAGCCTCCCCTTCAAAGAAACTGAAAGCAGTCCAAGTGAAATTAAAGGATGTATTTTACGAAATATACCCAATAAAACCTGTTGTTCATGGTTTTGCACAGAATAAGAGCATTGTAACCAATGCTGAAAGTCACTTAGATAAGAAATATATATTTAATATAGACTTGTCAAATTTTTTTGGAACAATTCACTTTGGAAGAATCAGAAACCTCTTTCAATCAAACCCATTCAATTTCAATAATACTGTTTCGACGATTCTGGCTCAAATTTGTTGCTTTAATAATTCTCTTCCGCAGGGAGCACCAACTTCACCAATTCTTTCAAACATGATTGCATTGAAACTAGATAACCGATTACAACATTTAGCAAAGATTACTAACAGTACTTATACTAGATATGCAGATGACATTAGTTTCTCATTTACTTGTAACAAACGCAGATTGCCAAAAAAAATAATTGTATTACGAGATGATGAAGGTATTCCAGGTGATGTTCTAACGGATATCATTAAGGAGAATGGATTCAAAATAAATTATGATAAAGTTCGTCTGTGCAGTACTTTATCACGAATGGAAGTTACCGGATTAACCGTAAATGAATTTCCTAATGTAAGGAGGCAGTATGTAAGGCAATTATCATCCATGCTACACGCATGGAGAAAATATGGTTATTACTTGGCCGAAAAAGAGTTTAATAAAAAATACGATACTAAACATAGAGCATCTGACAAACCAAAATCATTTTTGTATGTAATTAAGGGAAAATTAGCTTTTTTGAAAAGCGTTCGGTCTGGACGAGCACCAATATTTAACAAACTGGCAGCCCAATTCAATGAACTAGTAGATGATGAATACAAATTTACAATACTAGAAGTTACTGACCCAGAAAAGACTGCCATCAATGCATTGTGGGTGGTCGAGACTTGTTATGATGATAAAAATGGAGACGCTATTGTTGTTCAAGGAAGTGCATTTCAATTAAAAGATGTTGGTATTGTTACCTGTGCTCACGTCGTCTCAAATAAGGGGAACGTTTTTGACGAAATAGAAGTATTTAAATACTCAGACCCCACAATAAAATACAAATTAAAGGTCGACAAAATCTGTTATGACCGTGATGTTGCGATTTGCTCAATTGTAACTAAAAGCGATGCCATACAATACTGTATGGAAAAGTCTCAAGATACTGTAAAGATGCAAGATGATGTCAAACTACTAGGGTTTCCAGCTTATGCTCATGGGCAGAGTTATTACATCGTTGATTCAAAGGTAGCCAAGATTTATCCGCAGAATAATATTCAAAAATTTGAAATTGACAAACTTATACGAGAAGGAAACAGCGGCGGTCCAATTATTAACGACAAATCAATGGTTATAGGCATTGCACTAGAGGGTGCAAGAAAGAACGAAGGAAACAATGGTTGTTTGAAAATATTAGAAATAGATCAAGTAATGAGTTCGGATGAATATAAAATCTAACAAAGCCATAAACTCGTAGCCTGCAATGTAAGATGTGAACTTGTACTAACCTTTGGTTTTATTAAATGTAAAAATTTAGCAAACATAGGATTACTGTTCCAATAAATATGAGATTATATTATAGCCTAATTTGCCTAACTATCAAATAATTTGGTTTAATCGTTTTTTTTGTTTTCAGTTGGTTAAACTTATCTTCACCAAAATCTTTACCAGTATCTTGCAAGATAATTTCACTGGGAGTATTCTTGAATATTTAACCAAGGATAAATT
>DAOUSL010000079.1 GCA_030627235.1 Thioploca sp. | reverse complement strand
AGCAAAGTCGAATTGTTTAAATTTGATAAAAGCAATTTTTGAATTTACAACTATTTGACCTGAATATGCTAACTCAATCAAATAGGATTCAGATTTTTGGTTTCCATTGTAAAGAAGTTCTAAGTATTCTATGGAATTATATTTACAAGCATGGCCAAAATATAAAAAATTATCATCTTTATTCTTTTCTTCACAAGAAACCCAAGGTGGACTTAACTTAGGAACAAAAGATAATATAGATATCAACAGAGAAATTCCAAGTAATATTGTGCAAAAGTAAAGATAATATTCCACATATTGATTAATGTTTTTTGCACTAGCAATGAATCTCATTAATGCAAATATAGAAGCTGAACTAAAAGCAACGTTGGCTGCATTTTTTGCTTCTGCAAATTTTATCCAATCATTCACTTTTGAGAGCGTATCTTTTAAAATATCAATTTTCATTACAAATTGAGAAAAGCCTATTTACAGTTATCTTCATACCATTTTTGCATATTTGTGTTAATTATGTCTCCATGATAACAATCGTGTTCATAGTTTTTTTTAAGGAAATTTTTATTGTTTTCATTAAGATTTTCATAAATAAAATTAGAAGTAAAAATAACTTTATTTGATAGTCCTTTGTTCGCTTTTCCACATAAATTAGAAGCTTCATTTACTACATCACCCATCCAAACAATTTCATTTAGACCGCTCCCTTTATATCCTGACTTAATCATCAATGCACGACCATAAGCCATACCAATTCCAACTTCAATTTCAGTAATATTTCTTTTTTGAAATTTATGGTTAAGTACAATAACCATTGAATTAATTTTGAAAGCATTAGCAAACATATCATCTAGTTGTGATGGCTGTGGGGTATTATATATTCCACTTACACAATCACCAGTAATCATAATTTCAGAACAATCTGTATTTCCATTCATAATAGCAACACATTCAGAAATATAACTCCGATATATTTTTGCTAACGTTGGCCGTTTATGTTTTTCTGGTAATTTAGAAGAACCTCGAATATCTACAAATAATGCTGAACAATTTACATAAAAACCATTTTTATATGTAAGTTTATCTCTGGGTGGTATCTCATCGACTTCAAGAAATGAAGAATCTGACTCATCCAATATTTCATCTATTCGTTTAAAACTTTCTTCGTGATCGTAATATTTATGTTTTGTTTCCATATAATATATTCCTACTTGTTGGGTTTTATCTATCGTCAGGTTCTTTTGTAACTCCTTTAAACGGATCATTATCTGATTTTTGATTAATAAATTTTCCTGTTGTTGTATCTCGCTTTATCCATTTCTTTATTTTAGGATTATGTGTTTGACTTCTTTGTTTAACTGAACCATTTCGATGATTATTACCAGTATTTGTTGCCATAATTTTAGAACCTTAATATTAATTACATTTAATATAGGGTAAATCAATGATATTTCAAGGTTAAAATATTTATTATTGCTCCACAATCCCAATCTCCTCTTCCGTCAATCCATAAAGTTTATAAACCATTTTATCTATTTCTTTATCTGTCTGCTCAATTTCTGATTGGAGTTGATTTATTTCAGTTTTATAAATGGTGAAGTAGTCTTCCCATTCATCTTGTTGGATAAGAGAGAGATTAACCTTTTGTTTTTTGAGTTCGGCTAGAAATATTTTGAAGTCGAAATTGTAGAAAGTAGATATTTTTCTGGTGGTTTTGGTTATGGCTAAGTTGCTAGTTATACGGCTGATAAATTTGGTTTTTTTATATTGTAACTCTTTATTTAAAGCTAACATTCGGTCGGCTTTTTGGATGAAAGGTTGTTGAGCTTTTAATACTACATCAGGAATAGGAACCTGTTTTAATACATTTGTATTTAAACTAACATTTGATATCTTAGATTTAATATAAAAATCTAATAATTGACTGTTTAAAATAGTAGTAATAAATTTTAAATTATACAAATCATTGATTTTTTGAATCATTACTACATTCACATTTGCGTAAAAATTATCAGAATCATAAACTGCTCTAATGCTGACACCAATGTTTCCTAACAATACCTTTTCTTGTTCAAAGTCCTCTGGTTTTTTTGGACTACTTTGTCCAACAGCTTGCTTTAAAGAACTTTTTGGTTTTAGATTACCATCTAAAATCATTTGCTCTCTGTCATAATGGATATAATTTCCAGACCAGTCCAAATAGTATCTTTTTATATCACCTCCTTTTAGATACAATCTATCAATATCAGATTCCTTACTTTTTTTAACAAATTTTCCATCATTACCACTAACAATTCCAACTTTGATAGTAAATTTATTCCCCATTTTACTCTTAATTTTATCTAACTTTTTAGTAATAGGATTTACTTTGGTAAAAAAACTAAAATTCGGTTCACAAAAATATTTTGTTGGTATTGATTCCAGATTTTCATTCTTTTGCAAATCAAAAATAGAACTAATATTGTGCTTATCTGGAATTTTTACAGATTGTAAGACAAGAATGATTGTTTCTACTGTAGCATCTTTAAAAACACTTTTTTCAACTAATCCAAAATTTGTTGGATTAGTACTTTCTAAAATGTATTTTCTTAACTTTTTAAAGCTAAATGTATTCATCCAAGTTTTTGGAACTATAAAACTAATCATTCCTTTTTCTTTTAGTAAGTTAATAGATTTTTCCAAAAAAAATGAATATAAATCTGATTTTTGACTTGCAGTGCTATATTCTTTCCAAAGAAAAACTTTTATTTTATCTTTCAAATTGTGAGGTCTCACATAAGGCGGATTCCCAATCACCACATCAAACCCACCCTTCTCTATAATCTTAGGAAACTCCTCAGCCCAATTAAAAGCCTTCTCTCCAGCTACAGACACATCATCAATCAAAGAATTACCACATTTAATATTCCGACTTAAATTAGATAGCTTCCGACCCTTCTTAGCAGTCCGCAACCACAACGATAACTGAGCAATTTCAACACTCTCCTCATTAATATCCACCCCAAAAATATTCTTTTCTAAAATTATTTTCTCAATATTTAATTCTAAAGGTGTTTCTGTTAAATTTGCTAATAAATCACTAATAAATTTATGTTCTGCAATTAAAAAACTCAATGCCTGATTCAAAAAAGCTCCAGAACCACAAGCTGGATCAAGAATCTTCAAAGTAAACAACCATTTCTTATATTTATCCAAAGCCTTAAATAACTTATCACCCTTAACCGACAACTTACCATCTTTCCGGTAAAATGGACTATCAAACTCAACATCAATCAAACCAAGCTCTTGCCGCTTCTCAATACACAATTTACCCAACGTATTTTCCACAATATACTGAGTGATATACTTTGGTGTATAAAAAATCCCATCTTTCTTGCGTTTACTATTCTTACCAGTTGAATTACCAGCAATTTCAGCTTCCATTTCCTCCAATTCAGTCAACGAATGTTCAAAAATATGCCCCAAAATATTAACATCCAACTCAGTATTAAAATCATATCCAGATAATTTTAATAATCCAATCTGCAATACCTTATCAGAAATAACTAACTTATCCAATATCTTATCTGCTGCAAACAACCCGCCATTATAAGCTGGAATATGTTGATGGCCTTTATTCAAATAACCAAAAAACTTATGTAATCGATGATACAACGGTTTATACTCATTAAGCTCCTGTAATTTTTGCCAATTTTCTACTTCAATAGCAATTGAATTTGGAGTTAATAAGCCAGTATCTTCGGCAAATAATACAAACAACAATCGATCCAAAAACTTCTGTGATTTCTTAAACAAAACTAACTGATCAAATTGCGGATTACTTGCTGTCAAATCAGTAAAAATAGCCTGTTTAAATTGTGAATAATTCTGATAAAATTGAGTAGAAATATTTTCTTCATGGCATTTAGTCTCCTGTTTCATTTGCAAAGGCAAATCATTGAGCAAATTGTCTTTATGCAAAATTAAATATAATAAAGCAAATGCTTCCTTATCCAAATTAAACAGGTCAAACTCCTCATATTCATTAGCATAATCAATATAAAACCGAAGTTTTTGAAAATTAGAAGTGATTACATATTTACATTTTGGCTGATTATTTTTGTAATTAAACGCTTGTTGAGTAACAGTAGTTAAATCTTTGGTTTTATAGGATTTTAACTCAATAATAGCAATAGCCTTATCGTCTTGCAAAATTGCTCCATCAGCTTTCTTGCCATCTGTCTGGTTTTTAAATTCCCGCACCAAATTAAAATTTTCTTCAGGTTTTAAAGTATAATCAAACACATTGACAAAAATATCTCGCAAAAAACCATCTTGATATTCCTCTTCTTTCAGAGTTTTAATTAATTGGATTTTATCGAAATTATAAATATTTTTGAACTTTTTAAAAATGGCATCAAGTTGATCGAAATTAGCTAAATGTTTTTGGATTATAGATTTTTGGAAGATTTGCATAATTTAATATTACTAAGTTTCACATGGATTATAGAATTTTTCGATTGGATAAAGCAATATAAGTAATTTAATTAAGAATTAAGCATTCATAATTAAGAATTGCCATATATGCGGAAATATGTCTGAAACAGGATTATTTTTAATAAAAATTTAAAGTTTAATCCTAATTCAAACAATTTATAAAAAATATTACCTCAACTATCCACCACCAACAGCATGAATAACTTCGACTTTATCTCCAGATTTTAATATATGTTGCTCAAACTGGCTTCTAGGAATTATCTCCATATTAACTTCTACTGCTAGTTTTTTATTCTCCAAATTTAATTCCTTTACTAACGCTGCAACCGTAAAATCACTTGTAACCTGTTTTAATGCACCGTTTAACAAAATATCTGGCATATTTTTTCCTTATTAGATGGTAATTTAAAAATTAAGTAAAAATAGAATTAATGTTATAATTCGTTTCATATTATTTTCTGATATTAACACAATTTAAAAATCGGAGTCCAAGATTTATCTTGAATCAAACTAAAGTTTGAACTCCTATTCGATATTTAAACACTTATGATAGAAACCTTAGACCAAATTAAACACGGCATTCACGAAGTATTAGTTGAAGCAGAATTAAAAACTAAATTAGCAACTGGTAAACCGTTACGCATCAAAGCTGGTTTTGATCCAACTGCTCCTGATTTACATTTAGGCCATACGGTATTATTAAATAAATTACGTCAATTCCAACAGTTAGGTCATACCATTTTATTTTTAATTGGTGATTTTACTGGTATGATTGGCGATCCAACTGGTAAAAATATAACTCGTAAACCTTTAACTAGGGAACAAGTTTTAGAAAATGCTAAAACATATCAAGAACAAATCTATAAAATTTTAGATCCAGATACAACTCAAGTTTGTTTTAATTCTGAGTGGATGGGAAAAATGAGTGCTAGTGATTTGATTAAATTAGCGGCTAAACAGACTGTGGCTAGGATGTTGGAACGAGATGATTTTGATAAACGTTATAAAGGTGGCCAACCGATTGCGATCCATGAATTTTTATATCCATTGATACAAGGTTATGATTCAGTTGAATTAAAATCTGATATCGAGTTGGGTGGAACAGATCAAAAATTTAATTTGTTAGTAGGTCGGGAATTGCAAAAACATTATGGTCAAACTCCGCAGGTGGTAATGACCATGCCGATTTTAGAAGGTTTGGATGGAGTGCAGAAAATGTCTAAATCTTTGGATAATTATATTGGAATTGATGAACCTGCAAATGATATGTTCGGTAAATTAATGTCGGTTTCTGATGATTTGATGTGGCGGTATATTGATTTATTGAGTTTTAGAACTATTTCTGAAATTAAACAGTTAAAACAATCAGTTATTGATGGAAGAAATCCTAGGGATGTGAAGGTTGAATTCTCTCAGGAGATTATTGAACGGTTTCACAGTAAAGCAGCAGCAGTTGGAGCTTATGATGATTTTGTAGCTAGGTTTAAGCGAAATGAAATACCGGATGATATGCCGTTGGTGGAACTATCTAGTGATGAATTGCCTATAGCTAACTTATTGAAAAATGCTAGTTTAACTAGTAGTACTTCGGATGCCATTCGGATGATTAAGCAAGGTGCAGTTAAAATTGATGGTGAGAAGGTTAGTGATCGGAATTTGAAAATAGCCAAAGGTTCGGAAGCTGTTTATCAGGTTGGGAAACGGAAGTTTGCTAAGGTAAAATTGGTTTAGGATTGTTTATATATAGAGTTTCCCGTTTGTATAAGGTATAAGGTTTCGGGAAATCCACTATGTTCCATTCCCGAAACAACTAAATTTGAATTTATTACTTAAATAAGGAGTTAAATATGGTTTTTCCAAGGATTTTATTAATAATATTGTTACTGGTATTAAATATTAATGCATTAGCACAATTAGATGATAAAGATGCCTTACATAATGTAAAAGTTGGTAAGGTTTTATTTGATATTAATATTGCAGATAATCCAAATAAATTAAGGTTGTATCTTAATGTTATCCGTAAAACTCACATAGATTTTGTACGACAAAATGTTAAACCTGATATCTTATTGGCTTTTCGTGGTAAAGCAGTTTTGGCAGTCAATACCAAGAGAACTGATGATATGGAGTTAACTTTGGAATCTGATTTGGATGATGTGGCTGATACTATTAAAGAATTGCAGAAATTAGGAATTAAAATGGAAGCTTGTGGAATTGCGATGGAACTTTCCAATATGCAACCAAAGGATTTATTGCCAGGCATTAAAGCAGTTGGGAATACTTTTGTTTCAATCACTGGTTATCATGCTCAAGGATATGCCTTGATTCCTATTTATTAGAAAGTCAGGTAGGATGGGTAACATGTATTTATGTTGTGAATGATGGCAGACAACGGTAATTATAAATTTACTAAAATGTAGGATGCAATGAACGAAGTGAATTGTATCAATCGTGTTAATGCGACTTGAGAGATGTAATTCGTAAACTCATTACATCCTACATAAAGTCCGTCATAAAATCCGTCTATCCAGCTTACAATTATCCTGTACAAAAGGCAACCAAATTACCCTACGTTTCGGTTATATAAGGTGTAACTAATTTACAGATTTCTTCGTCATCAAAATTATTAGCTAATTCAATTATTTTTTCTGCTAATGGATGGCTATCAGTTTGTTTTAATTGTTCAGCTTGTTCTAAAATTTCATTAATATCTCCCATCATAGCCAAATTTAATAATTTTTTAGCTGTTTCAGTAGGTAAGTGTATATTATCTAAGTTAATCTCTATTAACGGTTCTTTGTTATTATTTTGTTCATAAATCCATTCTAATTGTAAGTATTTTTGCAGATAATTTAACAATTCATTAGCATCAATTGGTTTTGGTAAAAAGGCATTACAACCGGCTGTTATACTATTATCACGATGATATTCAAAAACACTAGCCGATGCAGCTATAACAATAATATCTTTAAAATTTTGTCTTAAACATTGTACAAATTCAAAACCATTCATAATTGGCATCATTAAGTCTAAGATAATTAAATCTGGTTTAAAACTATATACTTTTTCTAATCCTTCTTGTCCATTACTAGCTTCAATAACTATAAAATCAAGTGGAGTTAATAAGTTAGTAATCACAGAACAATTTTCTGGACTATCATCAACTACCAGTATTTTAAATTGGTATAAATGTGCATTCAAATAACCAATAATAATTTGAGAAATAGGGGATTCGATTGAATTCAAATCATCTACTTCTGGCAAAAATAAGGTCGTTGAAAAAATACTACCTTCATTTAACTTACTTTCAACCTGTAATTTACCTTCCATAATTTCAACTAGCTTTTTAGTAATCGATAACCCTAAACCAGTTCCTTCAGCTTGATAATTAGGATTGCCTGCTTGTTGAAATGGAGAAAATATTTTTTTTAAATCGGCCGTTGAGATGCCAATACCTGTATCTTCCACCTGAAAATGAATATTAGAATTTTTATAATTAACCTTAAGAGTTACCTGTCCTTGTTGAGTAAATTTGATTGCATTACCTAATAAATTAATCATAATTTGACGCAATCTTTTTTCATCAGCATGAATCCAAGTTGGTAATTGTGAAAGTGATTGATAAGTAAATATAATACCTTTCTGTTGGGCTTGAATTTGAAAAATTTCAGTAATACATTGAATGAACTTATTAAAATTAAAATCAGCCGGATATAATTCTATTTTACCAGTTTCTATTTTTGACAAATCTAAAATATCATTAATCAAAGTAAGTAAATAATTACCACTGCGTTCAATGATTTGTAGACCATCTCTATGTTTATCACCTAATGCATTGTTACGATTAAAAATTTGGGTGTAACCTAAGATTGCATTTAAAGGAGTACGCAATTCATGGCTCATATTAGCTAAAAAAGCACTCTTAGCTCTATTAGCTGATTCAGCTGCTTCTTTTGCTGCTTGTAGTTTAGTTTCTGCTAATTTGCGTTGAGTGATATCAGTTTCCACTGATTGTAATTCAATGATTTGACCAGTATCATCACAAATTGCTCTATCCGAACGTTGTTGCCAACATAAGTTATTATCTTCATCAGTGAATGAATATTCATAAACTACAGTTGATTTGTTAGTATTATTAAGTAGTTGTAGATTATCTAATACTATTTCATGTACTTCTTCTGGTAATAATTCTAAAAAACTTTGGCCTAAAATTTTTTCTCGTTGAACTCCGAAATAGCGACAATAAGCATCATTTACAAAAGTTAATGTAGTATCAGGTAAAAAACGACAAATTAATTCACTTTGATCTTCTACTACTGCACGATAACGTGCTTCACTAGCTCGTAAATTATCTTCTGCTTGTTTACGTTCGGTGATATCAACAATAACTCCAATCACCGATTTAAATAAGCCTTTGTGGTTACGAATTACAGTCATTGATACATCTGCCCAGAAAAAACTAGCATCTTTTCTAAGAAAACGTTTCTCAATATGATAGCTGTCAATCGCATTTACCGTAAGTGGTTCATAATGCCTTTTACTTATATCGATATCATCTGGATGAGTTATATCAAGATAGGTAAAATTGATCATTTCTTCAGCACTATAACCAGTCATATTCAGCCATTTAGTATTGCAATGATGAAAATAACCATTAATATCAGCTAGTACTATACCAGCAGCCGCATTATCAAAAATAGCATTTAGATGAATCTCTCGTTCTCTCAATGCTTCCAAAGCTCTTTTACGAGCGGTGATATCTGTAAGTACAGACAGTCGCACTAAACGACCGTCATCCCAAGGAATAGCTCGATCTTGAATATGAAACCAACGGCTATTAGCTCTATCCTGAAATTCCCAATTATAAACATCAGTGGCTTGGCCATTTTTGGTAATCAGTTTTTTATTAGTACAGAAACTACAAGGGCCTTTTTGACCAATATTAATATGAATTGTTTGCCAACAAATTTTACCTACTACATCATTTTTACCAAAATTCTTTTGAGTGTATTTATTAACAAATAAGATTTTATAAGTTTGCATATCAGATACATATACTGCTGAATTTAAACTATCCAATACTGTTGTAACTCTTTCATTGGCTCGTTTTAAAGCATCTTCAGCTTTTTTTCGACCGCTAATATCTTCCATTGTACCCAAAATACCGACAACTTTTCCGCTATCATCATGCAAAGGAATTCGATTAGTTTCTCCCCAAAAAATAGAATCATCTGGGTGTAAAATCTGTTCAATAACATGATATTCTGGAGTATTTGTACATATAACTTGCTGATCTTTTTCTTGAAAATACTTGGCTTGGGTTTTCCATACCAAATCAGAATCAGTTTTACCTATAATTGCATCTGGAGTATCTAGCTTAGTAAATTGTGCAACCCGTTTATTACAACCTAAAAATATTGAATTTTGATCTTTCCAAAAGATAAATTGGGGAATATTATCGATAATGAGACGTAGAAATGCTTCTTGTTTGCGTAAAGCATGAGTTCTATCAGCCACCTTAAGTTCTAGAGTCTGTTTATGTTCTTGCCGTTCAGTAATATCTTCGCTAGTACCTAAAATACCGATAACTTGTCCAGCAGTATCATGGAGAGGAATTTTATTAGTTTCTATCCAACGTTTCTGATCATTTTGTAATATTTTTTCAACTAGATGATATACTGGAACATTACTTGTCATTATTTTACTTTCTATTCTAGACAAATAGCATGCTTGTTTGGGAATCAAATCAAAATCAGTTTTACCAACTATATTATCTACTGCAAAAAAATTAGCAAATACATCGTTACAACCTAAATATTTTCCATTCCTATCTTTCCAAAATACTAATTGTGGAATATTATTAATAACTAACCGTAAAAATTCCTCTTTTTCTCGTAACATTCCTTCAATTCGTTCTCGATCACATATTTCCTGTTGGAATAATTTATTTTTTTTATCTAATTCCTGTGTTCTTTGAATAACTTGAGTCTCAAGTTCTAAACTATATTTTATTAAATCTTCTTCAGCCAATCGAAGTGCCATACTAATTTGTGAACGTTCTTTTTTAATAGTTTGTAAACATTCCGTATATTTTATTGATTTTTGTGTATAAATAATTAAGAAAAATATAAATATCATGCTTCCTAATAAAATTATTAACGGAAATATAAATGGCTTATCAATTGAATTATATACAATAAATTTATTAATTCCAGCTATATTAAGATTGTTTTTAATTGATATGACTTGATTTGATAAATCTATCTCTGATAACTGAAAATCGATATTATTTGGCAATATATCTTGGATTAGAGCTTTTATATCTAAAATTCCAAAGATAAAACCTTGTAATTGTTGAGAGCCATAAATTGGATAAAATAGAACATATTGAGAATCATTGATTGAATAAGCTTGGACATTACTCTTGGAAAAATCTAAAGAATTAATTATAGTTCCAAAATTAAAGCCCAATGGATAACTATCGATTTCAGATAATAATGGAAAATATTTTTCTTGAGTTGAGGCAAATATTATGTTTCCAGTATCATTGCACTCTAAAATTGCAGTATATTCTGATTCAAATTTCTCTCTATTAATTATTTTAGGTAGCCAGCCTACTAATAAAATATCAGAATGGAAAGATAATAAATCATTTGATTGGGAACTGGAATTATATAAGGAAGCTATAGTTGGCATAATAGTAAGCATAGCTTTAATATTTTTCTGAATTAGTACAGTATTTTTTTTAGAATTTTCTGTAAATTTGGCATTAATTTGCTGTTGTTCCAATGTTTGTGCGGCAAAAAAACTTAATATAGAAAACAAACAACCTAATGTTATAATTAAAATTTTAGGCATTATTTTTAAAGTATATGAATTATTTGATACAAGATAAGAGGAATTGTCTGAATCAGGATTTTAGAATAACTGCATTTAGTGATTTAATAAAACCGAAACTAAACCTGCAGGTTTGAACATCAAATTTTGGAGATTATTAATTCTATAAATTCTAATAAAGGATATTATGTTATCCATAGGTATTCGAAATTTTAATTGTGAATGAAGAATGGTTAATTACTAATGATTTTGACTTTCATTAACAATTAATAATTCACAGTTAACCATTCACAATTAATTAAAAACCCAAATACCCATAGTTATTCTAGGACAATTCTAACTTTGCCGATAACGTTTATCCATCACTGCTAAAAAGCCTCCTAGTGCCATTAATAAACCACCCAACCAAATCCAACGGATAAATGGTTTATAATAAATTCTCACACTCCAAGCATCATTACCTAAAGGTTCACCCAAAGCTATATAAATATCCCGCGTAATGCCCCAGTCAATCGCAGCTTCTGTCATTGGCATTTGTTTCGTCCAATAAAACCGTTTTTGTGGATGTAAAGTAGTAATCTGAACGCCATTTTCTAATACTATAAAAGTTCCTTCTTCGGCATTATAATTAGGCCCTTTGATAGATTTAGTGCCTTCAAATATAAAGCTATAACCACCTAATTCTATCGGTTTATTAATTTCTACTCGCAAGTCTTTTTCAATGCTAAATGAATTGGATAAAGTAACTCCAACTACAAACACCGCAATCCCTATGTGAGCAGCAACCATTCCATAAAAACTACCGGATAATTTGCGAACTTTTTTATCTTCATCAGCTTTAAAAATTAATTTATGTTGCCAATGCCTTATGGTTAACAATGTAATCCAAATTGCCACTGCTATTCCTGGAAATACTACTAACCCAGCTTTTCCCATAACCAAAAATGGTAGCAATAAACCTAAAGCTACACTGATGAGTAAAAAATAACGAATTTTAGTAAATATAGCACTGAAATTATCACTTTTCCAACGTACTAATGGGCCAACACCAATCAAAATCATTAATGGCGCAATTATCCAGAAAAATACTACTGAAAAATAAGGAGGCCCTACTGAAATTTTGCCCATGCCTAGTGCATCAATAAATAATGGATATAAAGTCCCTAATAACACTGCTCCACAAGCCACTAATAACAATATATTATTAGCAAATAACAGGGTTTCTTTAGATAGCATTTCAAAATGGCCACCAGTACCAACTTTTGGAGCTCGCCAAGCATATAATAATAATGAGATTCCAATTACTATACCCAAAAAGGCTAAAATAAATACTCCACGAGCTGGGTCAGTGGCAAAAGCATGTACAGAAGTCAAAACTCCAGAACGAACTAAGAAAGTTCCTAATAAACTTAAGGAAAATGCAACAATGGCTAATAATACTGTCCAGTTCTTGAAAGCTCCTCGTTTTTCAGTAACAGCTAAAGAATGAATTAATGCCGTACCTACTAGCCAAGGCATAAAGGAAGCATTTTCTACTGAATCCCAAAACCACCAACCACCCCAGCCTAATTCATAATAAGCCCACCAACTGCCTAAAACTATACCTAAAGTTAGAAATGACCATGCTATTAAAGTCCAAGGTCGAGACCATTTAGCCCAAGCACTATCTAATTTACCACCTAGTAAAGCTGCAATTGCGAAACTAAAAGCTACTGAAAAACCTACATAGCCCATATATAACATTGGTGGATGCATTATTAAACCAGGGTCTTGCAATAGTGGATTAAGATCACGTCCATCAAGTGGAATTTGAGCTAAACTAGCAAAACGATCAAAAGGATTGGAAGTTAAGATCATAAACAGTAGAAAACCACAGCTAATAAATCCCATTACAGCAATAACTCTGGTAGCAGTTGTTTGTGGCAAACTACGACTAAAAATTGCGACTGCAACCGTCCAAAATCCTAGCATCATAGTCCATAGTAATAAAGAACCTTCATGGCCACCCCAAACGCTAACAATTCGATAAATAAGCGGTAATTCAGTATTGGAATGATTGGCTACATATAGAACTGAAAAATCATTCATTACAAAAGCATAAGTCAAACAAGCATAAGCTATGAGCATAAAAAATAACTGCCCACTAGCAGCAGGACGTGCAACTGCCATCCAATTAGGTATTTTTTGGCTTGCTCCAACAAGCGGGAATATTGTTTGGACTAAGGCCAAGCCCAAAGCTAATAACAAGGCAAAGTTTCCGAGTTCAGGAATCATAATATTTATAGATAAATTAAAGTTTTATAATTTTTTCAAAATAGCATAAAATCTAACAATATGTTAAATATGGTATAATAAATCATGCTACAATTTCAAAAAAATTATCCAATTAGATTTTTGTTTAAAGCATTCAGTATACTTTTATTTTTTCCTTTATTGATATACAAGTTAATTAGCTGGTTGATAGTAAGATTTAGCCAGCCAATTCCCATTGAAGTCAAGACTAGATTAAATTCAGAACAACTAAACAGACTATTGAAGGCAGTTTATAAATTATCAAGTGTTCAAACAATAGAAGATATAAAAAATCTTATAATACAGTATCCTATATTATTTTCTGAGGAAGCTAATAAAATATTGGATGCAAAAATAGAATGGCTTAAACACAAGGGTAAATCCACCCAAAACTTGGAAAGTAATAGAAAAGTTTTACAACAATTTAGAAAATTAAATAGCTGATAATTAGTTTATTTAGAAAATAGTATGTTTGGTATCATCATAATTTTTTTAAGGTATATATATGAAATTTAAGTTTGCTGGCTTAACTAATCAAGAAGTAACAGATTCTCGTAGCCAATATGGTACTAATGTTTTAACAACTATGGATAGAGAAACATTTTGGGATAAGTTATTTAATAACGCTAAAGACCCAATAATTGTTATCCTATTATTTGCATTAGGTATTACTATAGTTTTGACTATTCTTGGTTATACTGAATGGTATGAAAGTGTTGGAATTGCAATTGCAGTATTTGTGGCTACTTTCGTGGCTACCTGGTCAGAACATAGCAATGAAAATGAATTTCAAAAATTGTTAGAAGAAGCTTCCATGATTCAGGTTAAAGTGTTTAGAAATAATCATTTAACTGAAATTAGGATTAACGATTTAGTAGTTGGAGATTACATTCGCTTACAACCTGGGGATACAATTCCAACCGATGGGGTTTTAATTGCAGGTGATTTAGAAGTTAATGAAGCCTCTTTAACTGGCGAATCAGAACCAGTTCATAAAAAATTTAACCCAGAAGATACTTCTCCTGAAAATTCAAAACAGGATAGTCATGTATTCAGAGCAGCCTTGATCGAAGATGGCGAAGGGGTAATGAAGGCTACAGCAATTGGGGATAAAACTCGGTATGGAGAAACCATGCAAGAGATTATTACTGCCGAAGATCGCTTATCACCATTGCAAGAAAAATTAACTTTATTAGGCAAACATATTTCTACTTTTGGTTATATTGGAGCTAGTTTTATTTTCGTTGCTTTCCTATTCAATCATATTTTCCTCCAAACTGAAGGTGGTTTAGCTGCCTATATGTTATTGCCTACTGGAGAAATTATCACTCATATAGTTACTGCCGCAATTTTAGCTATCATTGTTATCGTAGTTGCAGTCCCAGAAGGTTTGCCGATGATGATTGCTATGGTATTAGCTTTAAATATGAAAAAATTATTAGCAGTTAAAGTATTAGTACGCAAATTATTGGGTATTGAAACTGCGGGAAGTTTAACCGTATTATTTAGTGATAAAACTGGTACTTTGACTCAAGGTAAGTTAGTAGTAGAAGAATTCTTAACTGGCAATAACGAACGTTATCAAGAGTTAACTACTATTCCCGACAACTTACGGCATATGGTTGCATTTTCGTTACGGAATAATACTAGTGCTTCTATCGATCTGACTGATCCGCAGAATCCACAATTATTGGGAGCAGACCGCACCGAACAAGCTATGTTACGTTTCATGACTCCATTGTTAAAACAGGAAGCTGAAATTTCTATAGTTGATATGATTGCGTTTAATAGCAGTCGTAAGTTTTCTGCCATGCAAGTTGAGGGTGAACATAATTTAACTCTGATTAAAGGTGCTGCCGAAGTAATATTAGCCAATTGTACTTCATATTTGGATGGTAATGGTAATAAAGTTGCTCTGACTGATACTAGTTCTTTAGAAGCAGAAATGAGTAATTTATCAGGTCGGGCTATGCGTTTATTAGCTGTGGCGATTACAGATACTCCAATTAATGAAAACAAAAAATTAGCTCAAGATTTAACTTTATTGGGTATCTTTGGAATGCGAGATGCTTTACGAACTAATTCTTACGCCTCAGTAAAAACGGCCAAAGATGCTGGGGTACATGTAGTGATGATTACTGGAGATGCTAAAGAGACAGCTCAAGCAATCGGAACTGATGTAGGATTATTTACTGATAAATCTAATACAATAACCTCTACGGAATTAGCTAAATTATCCGATGCCGAACTCAAACAAATATTACCTGATTTAAGCGTAATTGCTAGAGCTTACCCCAAAGATAAAAGTCGCCTAGTTAAAATTGCTAAAGAAATGGGCTGGGTAGTTGGTATGACTGGTGATGGAGTTAATGATGCTCCGGCAGTTAAAAATGCTGATGTAGGATTTTCGATGGGTAGTGGCACGGAAATGACTAAAGAATCCAGTGATATTGTGATTTTAGATGACAATTTTTCTTCCATCACTACCGCAATGTTATATGGACGTACTTTATTTAAATCTATCCGTAAGTTTCTAATATTTCAATTAACAGTTAATCTATCAGCAATTTTAGTAGCTTTCTTAGGGCCATTTTTTGGATTTGATTTACCGTTAACCATGACTCAATTATTATGGATTAACATTATTATGGACACATTAGCTGGATTAGCATTTGCTGGCGAAGCTGCTTTAGACAGATATATGTTAGAAAAACCAATTCCTAAAAATGAGCAACTTATCAATAAAGATATGTGGTCATCAATTTTAATCAATGGTGGAATAGCCGCACTAATCAGTATGATTTTCTTGACTTATGATCCAGTAAGAGAGCTATTTTCCAGAGGCATGGATATCCACAGTAAAGAAGCAGAAGCAGTATTTTTAACCGCATTCTTCGGATTTTTCGTATTCATGCACGCTTTTAATACTTTCAATGCTCGGACTGAGAGTTTAAACTTATTTGAGCATATTTTGAAAAATAAATTATTTTTGGGCGTAATTGTGACAATTTTTACTGTCCAAACAGTTTTTATTTATATTGGTGGCGAAATCTTGCGTACAGTACCATTACAACCAATGGAATGGCTATATATAGTAACGTTTTCCATGATATTGATACCAATTGATTTAACCAGAAAATTAGTCCGCAATATTTGGTTTAATAATCCAGTATTAAAATCAACTAATTAGATTTAACTTAAAAAATTGTGACTATTGAAATAGATCGTTTAATTAGTACCACTGAGTGTTCTGAAGATAAAGCTGTTGATCAGGCTATCCGTCCTAAATATTTAGCTGATTATATTGGGCAACCACGTACTTGTGAACAAATGGAAATTTTCATTTCAGCGGCTAAATCTAGAAGTGAAGCATTGGATCATTTGCTTATTTTTGGACCACCTGGACTTGGCAAAACTACTCTATCGTTAATAATTGCAAACGAAATGGGAGTTAGTATTAGGCAAACATCAGGGCCAGTATTAGAACGAGCAGGTGACTTAGCAGCTTTATTAACTAACCTTGAACCTCATGATGTATTATTTATTGATGAAATTCATCGCCTTAGTCCAATAGTTGAAGAAATTTTATATCCAGCAATGGAAGATTTTCAGTTAGATATTATGATTGGTGAAGGGCCAGCTGCTCGTTCAATAAAGTTAGATTTACCACCATTTACTCTAGTTGGAGCAACTACCAGAGCTGGTTTATTAACTTCTCCGTTAAGAGATAGATTTGGAATTACTCAACGCTTAGAATTTTATACTAGCGAAGATTTAGCAACTATTATCAATCGTACGGCTAAAATTTTAAATGTGCCTATAGATACTGATGGAGCTATCGAATTAGCCAATCGTTCTCGTGGAACACCAAGGATTGCTAATCGTTTATTACGTCGAGTTCGGGACTATGCTCAAGTTCGTTCCGACGGAATTATTACTCGTGCGATAGCTCAAACAGCATTAAATTTACTTGATGTTGATACCCACGGTTTAGATATCATGGATCGTAAATTATTATTAGCCATTATGGAAAAATTTGATGGAGGCCCAGTAGGAGTAGAAACTTTAGCCGCTATAGTTGGTGAAGAACGTGGAACGATAGAAGATGTGATAGAACCATTTTTACTCCAACAAGGTTTCTTAATGCGTACTCCTAGAGGTAGAATAGCGACCAAATTAGCTTGGAAACATTTTGGCTTAAATATACAACAGGCAATGAAATGATCCTAATTACCTAACTTCGTTCATGACTAGCAAATATTGCTTCGCTATGTATAGACAATTTCGGGGTAGTCCTGAACGAAGTAGTGATGAATAAAAGTCCAAATATGATTTGAAAGTTTTTTAGAGAAAGTGTACTTCTAATAAGACGTGAAACCAGTTGCCTCAATGTACAGTTGAAGCGTTCAATACGATTAGTAAGTCCTCTTTCAACGGATTTATGGCATTTTTTAGGAAAAATGACATCATATTCTGCCCAAAAATCTGTATAAGAAATAGCATCTTTTGTATCTCTGCTTTAAATATAAGAATCCCTACCCAACTATTTCATTGGTTTCAATATTAATAGCTAACCAAATCCATTGTTTATTTACACATCACAAAAGAATCCCTACTCACATCACATATCGTCACATTTAATTTATGAAATCATTAACTAAAATTGGTTTATTATGTTTATCTATTACAATACCAGTTGTAATTGAAGCAATTGAATTTTCTGACTATAAAAAATCTGTATGATGAAGCCTACATTAAAGGAGATTTTGATTTAAGTTCTGGAAATGAAGATCAAACTAGTTTTAGAGGAACAGATTCTGGAAAATATGAAACTCATTATAGAACTTTACCGTTTGTTTGGAATTTTGACTACTGTTAACACTGATATTAATAAATATTTTACTAATATTAGTTTTTAAAAATATGGTTCTCTTGATTTAGGATATCGAAAATTATTAGCTGGGGAAGCTGACGATCCATATGCAAGAATTGGTTCTGGTATAGGTTATGGTTGAATAATTAATGCACTCCTTTAGTGAACGTAACACGTTTTATAGCAATTCCCGAATAGTAGTGACCCAAAATCAAAGACAATGTATAAAGGAATTACGAGCATCAGAAGAAGTGATAATATTAAGAGAATCAGCACAGATATAAATGTTCCTTATCAAAAATAGGAATTTTT
>DAOUSL010000465.1 GCA_030627235.1 Thioploca sp. | reverse complement strand
TGCTTTGGTTAGGTTTATTGCTGACTGTATGGCAAAGGTAACCTCAGACCCTTCTATTGCGTAGTAAGGTTTTGTGCCTTCTATTGCGTAGTAAGGTTTTGTGCCTTCTATAGCAACCCAATATACGCTATCTAACGAACTCGTTACAAATATAGATATAAATTCAGAAGCGCTTACACTTTCTACTACGTTGACGTACATTATCGCAGTAATGTTTGTCTCGTCCGTAGCCAATCTTGACTCTGCAGTAGAGGCATTAGAAACAAGGAGGTTAACTGCCTCCGATAATGCTGACACAGTTTCTTTGTTCTGAGCCGAAAACACCGCGTCACTGCTCTCTGTGCTTGTGCTATTTAACAGCTCTGCAATCTGCGCAGACGTAACAGAGCCTCTAGTTACGTTATCCACTGCAGAGACGTTCTCAGATACGGTGTCTATAACAGTTTTTGCTGCCAGATTAACCGCACTCGCACTCCCTTCTTCAACAAGCTTTGCTACCATTACAGCAGTGTTACTTAGCGTGTCTGACGCTGTAAGAGCTTCTTCAATAACAGCAGAAATAAAAGGAGGGACTATGTTGCCTGACGATAAGAACGAAGCCGTTATCACTTCCGCCGTGACAGCAAGTATGTAGGCCTTAGTCTCTTGTGATGAAGTTGCTGCTAAGTTCTCTGTCGCGGTAACAACTGCGGAATAGAAAGACAGAAGACTATCGGTTACTTCAGCCGTCTCAGATATATTTGCAGGGGTAACGTAGGTGCGTGCCGCAGAGTCTTCTGCGTTTGTGCCTTCAGTTAGAGAGGACACGGCATCCAGAGTGTTCCCTACAGCTTCTAATACAGACGAAGCTTCCGTCGCAAAAGCAAGAGTCCCAGAGTCCGCTTGTGGGGAGGAGCTAGCTGTAACTGGTTCCGTAACTGACTGAGTAGACACCAAGCTATTGGTTTCTGTTTCAGTCGCTGTCACTGGTTCCGTAACTGACTGAGTAGACACCAAGCTATTGGTTTCTGTT
>DAOUSL010000403.1 GCA_030627235.1 Thioploca sp. | reverse complement strand
TGTCTCCGACTGTACCGGAGGCGATGTAAGCGAGGTGATGCTGACTGACTCAGGTATCCGGTATAAAGAACACGGCATAAGCAGAGGCACTGTTAACGCCTCGGGTGCGCAGAAGACTTTGATTGGCCTAGGCATGAAACTAGGGCTGTCTCAAATAGTTCCATCTGTGTTCGATTGCCTTATACTTGACGAGGTGTCTGCCGACATGGATGAAGAGGTCAGCCTTGCGTGCTTATCCGCATTAGGTTCGTACGCTAAACAAGTTGTCGTGGTGTCTCACAGAAAGTTAGACGCCGCTGATAACGTGATTGAAATTTAATAGTAAAGGCAACACGCGGAGTAGGAAGAGAGCCCTCTTTTCTTGCTCCGCTATTTTTTTTTTATTTAAACTGGAGAATAAAATGGACATGACTATAAGTAAAGTGGAAGACACTGAAGAACTATTAACGGCTATCGAGAAGAAATTTTTCGACATTCCTTTTGAGAACTCTAGCTTCCAGAACAAGAACTTCGTTATACAAGCACAGAAAACACCGGCAAGAGCCTACAGAGCCATAGGCCTTAAGATGTTCGCCAAGCTAAACGCTATCAAAGAGTTGAAGTACGGAAGACAGCTAGAGGACGTGGACTTAGATGAGTACCGCCACACTATAGCGTCCTCCGATGATACGTTCTCTGTTAGAAGGGCTCACATAGAGATAGCAAAAGCGCTTGAAGGCAGAGGTTACACAGACAAGCTGCTTAACGACGCAATCACAGAGCTAAACTTCTTACTGAACGAGCTTAAGAAGTACCCTGAGTACACCAGAGAGTCCTTTGAGCTGGAAGAGCAGCAGCATTTTACTGTAAGGCTAAACAGCCAACTACAAGCTAAAGGGATAGGTGCTTTAGAGTCTATGGACAACATGAGAATAGGGGAGACCTATGATAAGATACTTGAAACAACAGAGAAACTAGCTCACAAGTAGGAACTACTATGGCCCAACTATTCACAAACAACGCAGACTCCTCTACTGATGTTGATATAACACCAGCATCCACAATTATTATTTTAATCGCAGGAGAAGGGGCTACCTTTGCTTCTCCTGCTGGAGCGGATTACCAGATAGCAACTTTGTCTGACGGAAATCTGTTCGAGATTATAAAGATAACGTCGAAAACAGCCGACGCCCTTACTGTAGTTAGAGCACAAGAAGGAACGGCAGCGTTAGCGTGGGCAGCTGGGTCCTTACTATTTGCAGGAACCACCGCAGGAACCATAACTTACCTGGTGGGGCTAATAGGAACCAATACATCTGCAATAGGAACCAATACATCTGCAATAGGAACCAATACATCTGCAATAGGAACCAATACATCTGCAAT
>DAOUSL010000109.1 GCA_030627235.1 Thioploca sp. | reverse complement strand
TTATATCTTAAAGCTATCAAAACTGCTTTTCACGAACTACAAGTTTTGAAGGCTATCTAACATTATTTTTGTTAGTTATTCTTATTCTAGTATTTATTTTACTTTGCGTAACTTCAGTTAGTAACTAATGGTGGTCAAATATTAGCTTCTACTTTTGGGCCTGGTGATAGTGGTATTATTTTATTACAAATAACCGATAATATAAATATTTCAGGGACTGATACATTGGGATATCCTAGTGGAATTTTCACTAATGCAGAAATAAGCGACATTGAATCTGGAAAAAATGTAGGAATAGCAGGTGATATAATATTAAAAACTAAAATTTTGAATATAAGTGATAAAGCTAAAATCAGTGCAACTACTGATGGTCCTCAACGAGGTGGCAGTATTGATATTCTTGCTCAAGATATTATTCTAAATAATGAGGCCTATATTACAGCAGTAGCTTCAGATAATGGTGCTGCTGGTAGCGTAATTATAAATACAGATAAATTACGATTAACCAATTCATTTTTGCAAACAATAGCTGAAAAAGCAGATGGTGGAGATATTCAAGTTAATGCGACTAATTATATTTCTTTAGAAAAAAGTGATATTACTACTAGTGTTAACGCAGAAGATGGTACTGGTGGTAACATTAATTTACAAGCAGAATTTATTATCCAAAATTATGGCAGAATTATTGCCCGAGCAATTGGAGGAGCTGGTGGTAATATTGATATAATTACAAGTGGTATTTATAAATTTGCCCCTAAGTTTGCCAGTTCTATTGATGCTTCATCTAAATTTGGTACTGATGGAATTATTGATATTAATTCTCCAGATGGAAATGTTAGTGAACAAATAGTCAATTTACCTACTAATGCTTTTGATGCTAGTAATTTACTTAGTACAGTTTGTAATTCTAGATTGGCTAACAACTCTAGTAGTTTTGTTGTGATTGTCAGTGAAGGAGTAGCATATGGATTTAATGATTTATTGCCTAGCGGACCTATGTTACAACCAATACCAAATTTTTTAGGTAATTCATCATCACAAATTACAGCTCAAGTAAATATTAATAATATGAGAAAAAAGTTGCCAAAATTTAATAAAAGATGTAAATTATAATATAGAAATTTCATTTTGCTAACTGTTAAAACGGTAAAGAAATAATTTATACTGCTTTGCAATCTGAGAATTATTTAATTTTTTTTATATTATTTAAAATCAAAGTAATATGTTTTTTGGTCTGTAATTTGTATAACTTCTAGTTATAGGAATTAACCTTATTAGAATTGAGTTATTTTAGACTGAATCATTATGATAATTTTGTGTTTTAATATAATTATTAAATGGAGATTTACCATGAACGCCAAGACTTTAATAACCAGCTTGTCTGGTATTGCATTAGCCATGAGCTTTAATTTAGCTCAAGCTGAAAATTTGGAAGTAGAAGTTGTTGATTTAAATATTGATTCAAATGTAGAGGTTGTTGGTTCAAATATTGAGTTAAGTATTTTAGCTGAATTAGATCAACAAGATATACAAGTTATAGGGCAAGAAGAAATGCAAACTACTGTTGGTGCAGTTAGTAAAAGACCACGTAAAATCAAACGTAGTAAATAATATACTAATTATGTAATGCAAGTAGTTTATTTAAAACTTATAAATTGACAGTTTATATAATATATAGAAAATTAGTAATTAGGTTTTCTAGGATTATTAGTTAAATTGTCAATTTGTGATTTTTTAAAGTTTGATTCTGAATTATAAACTAGTATTTTAATTAAATTTGATACATCCTCCCTTAAGTCTTTATATTCATATCCCTTGGTGTATTCACAAGTGTCCATACTGTGATTTTAACTCCCATCAAATAAAAAATACCTTACCAGAAACAGAATACATAGCAGCATTATTAACTGATTTAGACCAGGAATTGCCTAAAATTAGTGGCAGAAATATCAATAGCATATTTATTGGTGGAGGAACTCCAAGTGTATTATCAGCTGCTATAATTTCACAATTAATCTCTGGAGTAAAAGCAAGATTACCAGTAGGAAATAATGCTGAAATTACTATGGAAGTTAATCCTGGCACTGTAGACAGATTACAAGGATTTTATACAGCTGGAATTAATCGCTTATCATTAGGCATCCAAAGTTTTAATGATAGCAATTTACAAAATTTAGGTCGAATTCATGACGGTTTTGGAGCAGAACAAGCTATTAAAACTGCAACCGAAGTTGGCTTTCATAATATAAATTTAGACTTAATGTTTGGTTTACCTGGTCAAACAGTCGTAGATGCACTAGAAGATTTACATACTGCCATTGCTTATCAACCATCCCATTTATCTTGGTATCAATTAACTATTGAACCTAATACATTTTTCCATACTAAACCACCAAATAACTTACCTGATGATGATTTATTATGGGAAATCCAAACTGCTGGTCAGAAATATTTAGCTGAACAAGGTTATTTGCAATATGAAATCTCGGCATATGCTAAATTAGATAAACAATGTCAACATAATCTAAATTATTGGAAATTTGGGGATTATTTGGGAATAGGAGCTGGTGCCCATAGTAAAATTACTACTAACAATAAAATTACCCGTTTTCATAAACCCAATCATCCTAATGTCTATTTACAAAATAATTTGCTGATCGAACCAAAAATACTGACAAATGAAGATATTGTATTAGAATTTATGATGAATGCTTTACGTTTATTGGATGGTTTTACTGAAGCAGAATTTATTAATAATACTGGTTTAAATATTGATATTATAGAAAAACCATTGCAACAGGCCTATGCTAAAGATTGGCTGACAAAAAAACATAAATCTATTTCTGCTACTGAAAATGGAATACGTTTATTAAACAATCTATTGGAACTGTTCATGTTAAGTTAAACATTGAGTAGTCAGGCTAACTAAATGTAACCTGACTAAGGTATTGAGGAATTATAAAGTACAGAAAATAATTTGGCTATTACCATTCGGATAGTTTAACTGATAATCAGAACAATTATCATCATTAACATCACCAATATCTTGGATAGATAATTTATTAGATTTTCCTTTCGTAACTACATAATCCAATAAACCTGTATAAGTACGATCTTCAATTTGCACTATTAATATACCTTCAGCAGTCAATCTAGTATTTGGTAAAGAATACAATGTTTCAGTGTCAGCAGCAGCCGGATAGATAAACTGTTGTCGTTTTAGATCGCTGTCTGTAAATACTAAACTAACGGGCAAATTATTTGTGTGTAATCCCAAAGAATTGCTAGTAATAGTAGAAGTTAAACTAGCTCTAGCTTGATAAAAATAGCTATTTGGAGTGTTTACTTTAATATTCCCATCTTCTAGCATAATAGCTGGTTCAAGTCCTAAAGCTAATAATTCTTCATTCAAAAAATCTGGCGCTTGAATCACTGGTTGAGTTATTATTTTCCGTCCCAGATGAGTTATAAAAGTTAGCTTATTATCAAGGCCTATAATCAACTCTTGAGAAATTAAATCATTAACTTGAGTGCGTAATATATGTTCCACTCGCATTGGTAATATTGCATGACGTTTTTCACCAACATAAGAATACAAATAACCATATTCACTATGCTGTTTCATTTTACCAAACTTAATTTCTTTAGCATTAGATTCAGCTAACGCATTCATTATTCCTAAAATTCCGTTACGATTACCGTTATATAAAACATCAGTGGTTAAAATCGCAACTTGGCGTTCAAATATAGGAGCTATGGACATATAACCCAAGATTGGTTCTAAACGAATATTATTTGGAATTAAACTGTTATCTTCAAATAATACTCCTATCCCTAAACTGTCAGTAATTATACTAGGATCAAACACTACATCAGAACTAATCACTACATTGCTAAGTTTAGTACCAGCTTCAATTTTAACATTTGTCAGAATAGCTTTATTATCAGCTGTTCCAATAATAGTTCCACTTATGCTACCGCCTTCTACAACAGTTCCAGCAGCTAAAGTTACATTTTGAATCAAGCCAGAATTTTGGATATTGCCTTGTAGAATTCCACCATCAACAGTACCGTATTGTTCAACCAACAAATCTGTGATTATTACTTCTGGTTGATTTTGTAAATAACAATTAATTGACTGTTTAGCTTTATCACTAGTTGGCACTGGTTTACAATCAGCTGGATCAGTTTCAACAATAGTAACTACAGCAGTATTAGGTATCCCAATAGTGGCACTGTTACTAGCTTCAGTAAGATTAAAATAGAAAGTTTCATTGCCTTCTTCTAATCTATCAAATATTAGTGGAATTTTAACTTCTTTTTTGGTAACATCACCACTTTCCCACACTAAAGTCTTTGTAATTACAGTGTAATCTTCACCAGCTATAGCAGTGTCAGCTTTAACTTCATAGTCTAGGGAAACTTTGCTAATCAAATTATTACCTTGTCGATAAATTCCAATGATAAGCTCTTTACCTTCATAATTCGCATAGGCATCGGCTGATAAGACAAAAACAGCTTTGTCATCATCTTCGACATTTATCATAGACTCTTCACTATCAATGATAGTTCCACCAGTTGAATCAAATAATTTTACCTGTAATGTATGATCAGTTCCAATAAAATCATTGTCAAACAGCTTAATAATAAATTGTTTAGCTTCAGAATCACCATTAGCCCAAACTAGTTCGCCATTAGTTGGTTCGTAGATAATACCAGCAATATCAGTAAGATCATCTTGAGTTGCATATTTTACTTTAACTTCACCATACTGACCTCCAACCCGTTCTACGGTTATAATTATTTCATTAGAACCTTCCTGCACAGTATGGTCGGTTTTACTAAACTGCAAAATTCCTGGATAATTAATTTCATCATCACCAGAACTAGGACTAGCACCAGTCATATCAGCAATTTCAATGATAGTAGTATTTTGTACTCCTAAAGCAGCTCCACCTGTAGGTTCAGATAAACTGATAGCAAACAGTTCAGAATTTTCTTTAATACTATCCAACAATATTGGTATAAGAATTGTCTTGGCTGTTGTTTCACCGTCAGTCCAATTTAAAGTTCCAGCAGTAGCAGTAAAATCTTGGTTAACTTGAGCAGCATCAAGATAAGTTCCAGCTTGAGTTGCATATTGAACTGAAATATCTCCACTCACACCACCAACTCGATTAATTTGCACTTCAATAGTTGCTTCTGTTTCTCTAACATCATAGCTATTTCTATCAAACTCTAAGCTACCTGTTGGTGGGGTATCAAAAATCGTTACTACTGCTACAATTTTATCTGGATCAAGTTCTAAACCTTCAGTTTTATCAGCAATTTTATCTATTGCTACGAAAAAATATTCACCAGTTTCTTCCAAAACATCTTGGGTAATATTGATATCAACATACTTAACTTCCATATCTCCACTATCCCAAGTCAGAATATTCTCAGAGATTTGGTAATCATCTTCAGTAGCTGTGCCATTTTCAGTCCGAATTGCAACTTCAATTGGCCATTTATTACTGCCAGCTCTAGTTGCTATCAATTTAACCATACTTTCACTTTCATTAACTTCATATTCTAGCATCGCAAACTGGACATAACTTTGCCAAGGTACATCATTGATAATAATTTCTAGCTGATTTTGAGTGCCTAAAATCGCATTACCAGTTGGATTTAATAAAGTTATTACAAAAGTTTCATCTGGTTCAGCAAGTTTATCGGCTAAAATAGGTATTGTGATAAATTGAGTATTATTTTGGCCTGCTAACCAAGTTAAAGTTCCTTGTTGAGCTATGTAATCTTCACTTGTAGCTCCAGCATTCGTGGTTTTATAATCAATTGATATTTCACCAAGAACTCCATTTATGCGATTAACTGGCAATAAAATGGAATTAGCTTCTTCATTGACTTCAAGCGGAACATTTTCAGCAAATTGGATTGTTCCATAAGAATCAAAAACAGCAGTACAATGTTTATTGCCATCCATAATTACTTCTTTAATTCCACTACTAGTTTCTTCATCACAAGACCAGCTTTCAAAGATAGAATTTGGACTAGCATAAGGTATTAATTGAACTACTGTTGGAACTTCCTCTTTTAAGAAATTAGCTTCACAAGTTAAGCCACAATCTATGCCAATTGGATTGCTTTCTACTTTGCCTTTACCGATTCCTTCAATAGCAACTGTCAATTTATAAGCTGGTTTAGCAGTGAAAGTTGCTGTGCATATTTTGCTAGAATTTATAGTTACTTGGCCATCTATACAACTACTATTCCAACCAATAAAAGTTGAATCTAGGTCAGGAGTAACAATTAAATTAATTAGATCATCTGTTTCTTGGACAGTTTGACAATGCTCACCACAATTAATTCCGCTATTGCTAGTAATAGTACCATTTCCAGTACCTTTTTTATCAATAGTTAAGGTATAAATAGGTTCAAAAGTTGCGGTACAAGCTTTGGTCGTATCCATAATGATCTGTCCACCAATACATTCTTCGCTCCAACCAGTGAATTTTGCATTTGGATTTGGTTGAATCGTTAGACCTATCAATGAATTCTCTGCATAGGTATTAGTACAATAACCATTACAGACCGTTTGCTCAGATACTGTATTTATAAGTATAATCCCGTTTGCTCCATCTATAATTAAATGTAATGTATAGGGATTTAACGGATCAACTGGTGGAGTTTCTTGTTCAGTGAATTTAACCAAGCAACTTTTATCAGAATCCATAATTATCTTGTCGCTATCACAATCACCAATAAAAGCAATACCTTTGGTATCAATGCCTAATTCTGGAATGAGAGTTACAATTTGGCCTTCAAAATATTTCCCATCAATTGGTGGCGGAGGAGATAAGGTTATTTTGCCATCACCATTAGTTTGTAAAGATATTTGGTAAGTTGGTTTTTGCATGAAATTTGCGGTACAAGTTGTGTCGGTCGTGATGGTTAAATTGCCATCTCCACAATCTTCATTCCAACCCACAAAAGTTGAGCTAATTGGATCAGCTTGAGCGGTTAAAATAACTTCATTGCCTTCCGCATATTCACAAATATCAGCTTCACAGTTTTTGCCTATTGGTTCTTGTAATGTAGTTCCAGTACCACTACCAGTTTTATTCACGGTAAGTTGGTAAGTTAGTAATAAGGAAAAATGAGCGCTACAAAATTTGTTGCTGATAAGTTCTAATTGAACTATTTCACCGTCATCAATACAATCATCATGACCAGTCCATTCATCAAACTGGGAGTATTGGTCTGGTTCTGGGGTTAAAGTAATATCTTTAATTCCATCAAAAATTATACATTTATCTTGTGAGCAACTGGTTTCTGTACCTTTATCTGGGGAAACTTTAACTGTACCATTGCCTTCTCCTTCATAATTTAGCATCAATTTTTGAGGTTTAAGTTTGAAGTTGATATTACAGGTTAGACTTGATATTAGGTAGATATCTACTTCTCCACCAGTTGAAGTTTTACTGCCTTTTCTACAACTACTATTACCACTCCAATATTCAAAAGTTGAGTTTTTATCTGCAATGGCTGTGATAGTTACTCTGGTAGCTGTGTTATAGATATAATTACATTTTTTTGGTTCATCATCAGTACATAATGTTTCTTTTGGTCTTGGACTTAACTCAAAAATACCAGTTCCAGTACCAGCTGATTCTACGAATAATTTCATAGTTTGTGGTAATGGTGGAGGAGTTGGTTTTGTTGGTTCTGGTGGAGTTGTATCTTTTTTTGTGAAGGTTGCAGTACAGGTTTTGTCGCCGGTTATAGTGAATGAGTTGGAACAACCAGTTGACCAACTGCTGAATTCATATCCTGAACTTGGGTTAGCAGTTATACTTGCAGTACTTCCATCAGCATAAGTTCCTCCACCACTAACTGTACCAGAGCCACTAGCTTTTACTGTCAGGGTATAAGCAATGGCAAAGTTTGCAGTACAGCTTAGGTTACTGGTAAGTGCCACTGTTATATTTGCAGATGAACCAGAACAATCTACTGACCAATTACTGAAAGCTGAGCCACTATCTGCGGTTGCTGTTAGGTTAATATCACTATTTTCTTCAAAAGTACCACCTCCATCTACTGTACCATTTCCAACAGTATTAGTGGTTAAAGTATAAGTATTAAGTGCAGTACCAACTTCTAATAAGGTAACGCTATCTTGTAAATTACCTAAATTATCTTCAGCAACTAAATAAATATCATATTCGGTATTAATATCTAAACTACTAATCGTTTCACTTATATCAGTATCTTCTGTACCAACAGTTATAGAACCATTTATTTCTGAACTACCACCACTACCAGTTCCTGCTTGGGTTTCAGTATTAGTTGGAGCTGTTGCACCGTCAGCAAGTACAACATAATAAACTGTCCCTATTTCGTTTAATTGCACAGTTAAATCAAAGCTGGCTTGACCAATATTAGAGGATTGTGGATAACCACTATTAAATTCAGGGGCGGGATTATCTATAACAGTTATATCAAAAGTTTGTTCAGTTGTGATGTCATTGTAGCTATCATGAACAGTAAATGTGAAACTATCACTAGTATCTGAACCAGCACTATGAACATAGTTAAACTTATTATTAGTAATAATTTGTTGAGTAAATGTATCGTTATTGGATAATATGGTAGTGTCATTTTTAAGTGTACCGTTGGTTGTTACAGCCGTTATAGTAAAAGTTAATGTATTAGCATCAGTATCTTCAGAATCACTAGTTGCAAGTTCACTACTACTAATAACAATAGTATCTCCTCTTTCTACAGTTATACCAGTATTAGTATCTATGGTTGGTGGACTATATTCAACAGCACCTATATCACAATCATTACTTCCATCAGTATTACCATCAACTGGACGAATTACACCACGTTGATCTGTGGAAACAGTAGTACCATCAATATTTGTACAATTTCCAGTATCAATGGCCGGACTTTCAGAATTTAGAATATGAATTCCATTATCTAAAGTTGCAATATCTAGGTCTGTTGTTATTACTTGATCTCCATTAGTTACATCAGTAAAACCACAGCTAGTATCATCTGTTATATTATAGCCTTCGGAAGTAACTGTTTTAGTACCACAATTATTAATATCTGTTCCTTTTTTATTTCCTGCTATTATAGTGTTTTTGACCTCAATTATTCCATTAATTTGACGTATACCACCACTGTCACCATTAGTAACTTTATTATTATAAATAGTGCTGTTGTTTAACGTAGTAGTTGGAGCATTTCCACTTTTATAGTTTTGAATTCCACCACCATTAGTAGTGGCTGTATTATCACTAATAGTACTGTTATTTACAGTAACATTAGAGCTATTATAAATTCCACCACCATAAAAAGCATTATTATTATTAACAGTACAATTTTTTAATATTAATGTACCCGCATTAAAAATACCGCCACCACCACCAGCACCATTAATATTTGAACTTGTATTATAACTAATAGTGCTATTATTAATTGTTAATTTACCACTATTAAGAATTCCACCACCACTATCACTGGTATTACCACCTGTTATAATAACGTTATTAATTTCAACAGTACCCGTACCACTAACGATATGTAAAACACGGTCTACATTATCACCATCTATAGTAGCCCCGTTTCCAGTTATTGTTAAATCATCATTATTAGAAGAAAAAATATCTAAGTCACCATAAGCATTAGCATCTTCACCACCACTACCAGTAATAGTATAAATAGTATCTGAAAGTATAATAGTATCATTTCCAGAAGTAGTATTTGCAGCAGTTATAGCTTCTCGCAAAGAACAATCAGAATCACAAGTTCCATCGTTTGTATCAGCGACTTTTGTAACAGTAAAAGGAGCCGCATAACCCACCGACATCAACAACATTAAACTCAAGAAATAACATATTGATTTATAAGTCATAATAATTCATGCAGTAAATAGCATCCTCTAAAATAAAAAATTCGTAGGGGCAATCCCTTGTGGTTGCCCTGAATTACGTAACATAATGTGGAATGGGCAACCATAAAGGATTGCCCCTACAAATTTTATGTATTGGTTCGGGCAACCATAAAGGATTGCCCCTACAATTTGTGTTACGGTAACCAAAATTGCCCCTACAAATTTTATGTATTGGTTCGGGCAACCATAAAGGATTTATCCCTACTGATTATCCATTAACCTACCATTATATTCTAATAGTATTCGATTTATAATAAAGTATAGTATATTTTTTAAAAAGATTGTTGCAAGAATTAATAAACGGTAGGAAACTATATATAAGCGGTTTTATTGATGTTTTTAATTTAATTAAGAATTAAGCATTATAGAATTAAGAATTAAATTAAAAAAACCTCTCAACCAAGCAACTTGGAGAGAGGTGAAATACACATTAAGGAGGAATGCTATTAAATAATATAAAGCAATATACATACCAATAATTAATAATAGACTATAATATTTAGGTAATGCACAAATAACAGTGGAAGCTAAACAATGATGGAAATGGATTTTATAATATGGTTACTGTTCATGTTAACTTTTGCTATATTACCAATTAAACCAATTTTTAACATTATATTTAAAAGATTTCGTAAAGATACCGATCTTTGGGTTGAAGAAGAAAAATATGGGGAAAAACGTTATTCACAACTATATCGTCCAGGTGACAAAAAATATAATAAAATTGTAAGATTATCTGACAATGCCAAACCAATTGACTAAAATCTATTGTATTTAACTCATTGATTTTAAAGATAGTTGAGTTAAAACTAAAAACATGTTAACATTCAAGTATCTTAATAATTTACTAGCCGAATTAATATATTTCACTCGACTATCAAGTTTTTTAACAGGAATTTGGCATCAAACAAGAATAAACTAATAGAGACAAGGCATGCCTTGTCTCTACAAGAATACTTGATAGTCGAGTTTCACAGTTTTAAAAAATATACTATAATTAACAATAAATAAAAATTGGACAATTAGTTTTATAAAAAATTATGTTAATCAATAAACTATATTTAATCATGCTGTTATTAAGTTGGATGTCTTATGCTCAAGCAGCAGATGTAATTCTTACAGTTAATAAAACTGGAGATGGTAATGGTATTATAAATAGCACTCCAGCTGGCATAAACTGTGGTGACAGTTGCATTTTTCCCTATGCTGAAAATACTCAAATAACTTTAACAGCAACTCCACAATTTTCTAGTTTTACTGGTTGGTCTGGAGATTGTACTGGTAAAGAAACAGATATAATCATAAATATTGACATTGCCAAAACTTGTAATGCAAATTTTAACCTATCTAGTAGTATTCAATTTTCCAATTCTAGTTCCATAGTTGATGAAAATATTGGTCAAATTACATTATCGGTAACTCGTGCTGGTGGTTCTACTGGTATAGTATCAGTGACTTATAATACAATAGATGGAACTGCTGTAGCTGGTGATGATTATACTGCTGTAAATAATGTTTTAACTTGGCAAACTGGAGAAATGACTGCCAAAACTATTCAAATTCCAATATTTGCAGATGGAATTACCGAAAATAACGAACAATTTACAGTTGAATTAGCTAATATTTCAGTTGGTGCAGTTTTAGGAAATACCATATCAACAACTCTCACAATTACTGACCCACCACCAAATCCAGCCGGAATATTACAATTTGCCGCTGAAAGTTATGTTGCCAGTGAAGGTAATGGTTTAGCTACTATCAATGTCGAACGTTTAGAAGGAGATACTGGCTCAATAGCAGTAAATTATCGAACTATCTCTAATGTTGCTAAAGCAAGTAATGATTATATAGATACTCAAGGAATGCTGGCTTGGAATAATGGAGATATGACAACTAAAACTTTCACTATTCCAATTACTTCTGATGCTATTACTGAATCTGCAGAACCATTAACCGTTAGACTATTTAACCCAATTGGTGGAGCTAGTTTAGGAGCTAATATGATCACAAATTTGCATATCATAGATGATCTTGGAACTCCACTTACTGTAGAAGATTTGTTAGGTACTCCAAATACTATTTTAATACCTGGAGTCATTCAATTTTCTGTACCAGCTGATTATAAAGCAGCCAAAGATGTTGGTAATATTACTCTCAATATCAATCGGGTTTATAGTAATCAAGGAAATGTACAAGTTGATTATAATACTCAAGATGGAACTGCTAGAGCTGACGATGATTATGTTGCAATTGCAGGAACTTTAAACTGGAATAATGGTGATCTTAGTGCTAAAAAAATAACGATTCCAATTTTACCAACTAGCCAAGCTGATAAAAAATTTACAGTTAATTTATCTAATCCAACTAATAAAGCTAGTTTAGGAGCTTTCCCAGTTGCAAATATCCAAATTGTTGATAGTCTTTCTAATCCAGTTACTAAAGTTGCGATTGGAGGAGTTATCCAATTTTCTGCAAATGAATATCAGCTTAATGAATCCGATGGCAATATAACTATAACTGTGACTCGTACTGGTGGTGTCCAAGGAAAAGTAGAAGTATTTTATACTACAGAACATGGCACAGCTGACAATCAAGATTATATTGCAATTAAAAATTCCATAAATTGGGATGCCAATGAAGCTGAACCAAAGACTTTTCAAATTAATGTATATGATGATGGTTTAATTGAAAATGATGAAACGGTACTATTAAAATTGTTCAATTTAACTGGCACAGCAGAATTAGGTTTTAACTCAATTGCTAATTTAACTATTCTTGACAATGATGCTACTACAATCCAACTTTCTGCTAATAATTACCAAGTAAATGAAACAGATGAAAATGTAACTATTACGGCCAGTCGTATTGGAGGAGAAGTTGAACAGATCATTTTGGTATATGATACCGCTGATATAACCGCAACTGCTGGAATAGATTACACTGCTACTAGTGCAGCTTCAGGTCTCCTTGTTTGGACTAGTGGAGATACTGGTGAAAAAACTTTTACCATTCCAATACATGATGATAAAGAAGTAGAAGGCAATGAAACTCTGCGAATTAAATTACGTTTGTTAGAAGATCAAAATACCTCAATTTTAGGCACTCCGATTGAAGCAATTATAACTATTATCGATGATGATACTGGTGACTGTAAATTAGACAGTAATGTAATTGATTGTATAGTGAATAATACTGGAAATATTTTACAGGATATTAAAATTGTTTCTCGTGGTATGGTACAAGGTGGTCAATTGGGTGGTAAAATTGAACTGGCCAGTGATAATACTATTAATCAAGCTAAATTGAGGGATGTTACTCTGTTGGCAAATACTAATATTATTGGAACAGATTTTAATGGTGAAATTAGTGGTAATATTGTCGGCGATGAAGAAGCACCGGCTGTCATTAATAATGTTACAATAGCAGCAAATACCACTTTATCCCATGTTATTATTGGTAAATTTACAAGTATTGATAACGAGTTAATATTACAGAATGATACGTGGGTTAGCAGTATTCAGCTAGATAAAGGGGTGTTATTTAAAGATAATAGTTCAATTCCATATATGGTTAATTTATCTAATGTATTAGGGAGAATTTATACTCCAGATTTAGAACTAGATGCAATTGATTTAAACCATGATATTTTATTTAATGGAGAAAAAATACTTAATTATATAAATGGATTACATGTTTTTACAAGTTTAGGGGTAGAACTATGGCAAAACCCAGATAATGGTTATTTGACTGTTAATGTAGATGACAAGTATTATAAAGTGTTGCCGACACAAGCACGACATATTTGGGGAAACATAGAAAATACTCAACTAATTCCAATAGGAACTACTGTTGATCCAAGTGGGCAAGTAACTTTTATAACTCATACTGGTAGAGAAATAATTACTATACCAGTGATACATGAAGCTCAAGCATTGCAAGACGGTTTGCTAGAACTTGGATTATCAAATGTAACTATGTTGGCAAATGGCAATCTGAAAATTTTATTTGGTCAAGACTATTATATGGCACGTCCTAACCTATTTTCTACTGAAGCACCTATAAATATACCACTAGGGGTTGGAGCTACAAATTTGCCTTGGCTAGAAAATTTAAATGAAGTATTTTTAATATTTGATACTATTGATACTACTGAACAGCCTATTGCTTTATTTGAAGTAAATGATAAAATTCAGTCTAAGTTGATTAGACAACAACAGTTTATCTATCCATCAGCAGCCGAACCAGATATTTTATATGCTTTAGCAGCAGAACGTGAAAATCCAGATGATGATTGCCAAACCAAATTATATAATGATGGAAGAGTATCTATGTGTGTTGGAGTTAGCCAAAATAAGCAAATTTATAAAGGAGTATTGGATTATTTGGTAAAATCTGGGACTAAAATTTCTGATACATTACAAATTGTTGAAATAAATGATGTTAATGATGATGGGCTTCAAGATTATCGTCTTATTTATCCAAATGGAGATCAACAAATAATGTATCGTTGTAATGGATGCGTTGATTAATTATTAACCAGGAATATACTTATGGTACAAACGTTTGGAGAATTTATTGAAATACAACCCAAACAGGGTGAGTATTTAACAATTGGTTTTTCACCCAGTTGTCGTCCTCTAAAGGAAAGATGGCAAAATAATGGTTTATCAGCTGATTTTATTGCTGAATATTTCAGAGTATTTTTTATCGGAAAGATGGCTGAAATTAATCAAAATGAAGAAGATATTATTATTAGCAATGTTAAAGATACTGTTAAATATGTTGCCAATGAACTATTAGAAAATGCCATGAAGTTTCAAAATGAAAACTTACCATTTACTGCTAAAATAGGGCTTTCATTGTATGATGACAAATTAGTATTTTGTGTTACCAATTGTGTTGATGAACAACAGGTAGAACCATTTCAACGATTTATTAAATCTATGTTAAGTGGTGATCCTCAAGAACTATATTTTAAGACTATGAGAAGTAACGCTTTAGGTGAGGATAGTAATCGTTCTGGATTAGGATTACTCAGTATGATATGTGATTATTCAGCTAAACTTAGTTGGAAATTTGAAACTATTCAAACTCCTCCAGTAACAGTAGTTACTACTATGGTTCTACTGGAGATTTATTAAATAAATTTCCGCTAAATTTACGAGCTGAAGTTACGCAAAGTATTATAAATGTAACCATAAATAATGTAAATTCAAAGTAAATTAAGTTATAATCAAAAAATGGATAAATATCAATTAGATTT
>DAOUSL010000429.1 GCA_030627235.1 Thioploca sp. | reverse complement strand
CCTCATTGGAACCTAGTTGCTAGCTATAAAGCACTTGCTCCATGCCTTTCACTGCTTGTTGATATTGCGCTTTACCGTCAAAGAATTCGATATTAGATATATTTAATCATTGAAAATAATTAAGATTATAGCTCTAGGAAAAATCTTCACGAGGGCTGTATCCGCTCATTAAGTACTATTAATGCCAGCAAAATACTTACATTAATGAAAGGCGCGAAGCACTGCACTGGAACACATGGGAATATTTTATATTCACAAGTCAATCCAAGGAAAAATGTTACTCACATTAGGCAATATACGCTAAAATTATTTAAATAATTATTGGAGTTAACACCATGCAAACACTAGAACTTGAAGACAATGCCGCCACCCAGCTTAAACAGGTAGCCAAACGAGCGCATTTATCCACTAGCGAATTACTTACTAAAATGCTTACTGAATATATGCAACCAGAAAAAGAGTCGGTCTTGATGAGCGATATTATCAAAGATTTACCCGAAATATCAGCATTCAAAGGTGACCCAGTAGAAATACAGAGGAAGATGCGCAATGAATGGGGTTAAATATTTATTAGACACCAATATAATTATTGGTATGTATGAACATAACCCAACTGTTATTAAACTCTTTAATACTAATCATATTAGCATTGGCCAATGCGCCTATAGTTCAATCACACGCATGGAGTTATTGGGATTTCCTGATATTTCTCAGAATGAAATAAAAATAATATCAACTCTACTAAAACAAATGAGCCAACTTGATATTGACCGCATTACAGAAGATAAAACCATCAATTTAAAACAACAACATCGTATTAAATTACCCGATGCAATTATTCTTGCCACAGCAATAACAAACAAAATTGAACTGCTGACACTGGATAAAAAGTTAGCCAATAAAATACAGCACTACCTACTACAATAGAATTACGTTTAAAAGACTTAGATGCTTTTATTGAGTTGCTAACCAATATTGCCTAAACAAAGAAAATAAAAACCCAAATTATGAAGCGGGCAAATGATCCTAGATGAGACGGGTAAACAAGTATCCACAATTTTCTATAATAATCACCGCTGGACTTTAAAAACTCATCCAAAACCTATTTTTACCCACGGTATATTTTAGGTATAAAAAAAGGCTCACACTTACATGTAAAGCCTTGAATTAATTGGTCGGGACGATAGGATTCGAACCTACGACCCCTACACCCCCAGTGTAGTGCGCTACCAAACTGCGCTACGCCCCGACATATTAAACTTTAAT
>DAOUSL010000262.1 GCA_030627235.1 Thioploca sp. | reverse complement strand
TATGTATTCGTATATTTTAATAACAATGGTGTATGACACTATCGTTTATACACCCTACAAATTATAATTTATCAATCGAATATATACAGCTTACGAGTTCCATAGGTTTCACCTATGACTATTCATGTTCCATCCCGTTGGTGTTAATAAACCTCGAAGAGGTTAAATATGAATAGCCACCGATGAAATCGGTGGAACTTTTTTCTTGACGCTGGTGCGTCACGAATGCATTCCCAACGAAGCCGTTGGGAACGAGATAATCAAATCTATAGTTATTTGATGGATAACGATAAAACGTGTTGCACACACTACCCGGTTTTAATTCAATTATTTTTCTAAAAGCTATCGTTTTAAATCGGGAAGAATTTGCCCTTTAACAGTAGCACTTATTTTATAGTAATAAGCACTTCCTTTTCCTATCACATTATCATCTAGCACTGTATATTCTATTATTGTTGCTCGTAATTGAGTGCGAATTTCATCTTTTGTTAAATTCCATTTCCCATTACGATCTAAACTAACTAAAGTTTGTGAGTTTAAAAATATGGCTGTAGCTTTTTCACTAGACAGTTTTTTCTTCTTCAATTTTACTATTATCTTTAGATCTTGATACTGGTTTTGATTTTTCATGATTAATAGCTAATGATTGAGAAGATTTTGGTTCTGAACGGAATAAACCTACAACAAATAAAATAATTAAACCTAAGGCAATTACAGAGCTTATAGCCCCAAATTCTTCATTATTTTCATTGAAATGCGCCGCTGAAACAAATCCAAATATAATAGCTCCAACAAGGAATATCCATAATGTTATTGATATATTGTATAATCTCAAAAGTGTAGAATTATATATCTTAAATATAGAATTTTTTTAAACAATCAGTGACATTTCTCAAATCAAAATATGGAATAAAAAATATGCAAAAAACTAGAAAAACAATATTTGGTGCAGGATTAGCAGCAGTTTTATTTTCTCTTATAGGTTTTAAACTATTTGAATTCAGCGTATTTGGTGGTTTATTTAACTTTGGGGATTTTAATCTGAATATTGAAGTTAATATTGGTAGTTCAGAAACATCAACTTCTGATCAAAAAGCATATGATTTATCAAATCTGCGTGAACATATAGTCACTGGTAAAGGCAAGCAAATATGTCAAAATCACAAATCTGATTATTCTTGTCAACGGATTGCATATGTATTAGCAAAAAGAAATTTAGCAGAAAAAGTCAAAGTAGTATTATCTGCTAAGAGCATATTATATAATAGTACACTGACAAAAGATGCAATTTATAGTTATACTCAAGCTATTATAACCAATCAAAAAATAATTTATGAAAATTATAATGTGGATAAAAATATCTATACATACATTTTACAGGCAACAGTTGGTAATTAACAAAATATTAGATAATTAATAGCAGATTAACCCACTAACACGCTTCTTATACCAAAGGTCGGCGAGCAAGATTTAATTATACTACTTTTAGTATATAGTTTTGGTAGTCCTAAAGAAAGTAGTGATGTATAATATAATGCAAATATATCAAGGTAAAAACTATGAATTGCCCAACATGTAACTCAGAAAAAATAATAAGGAAGCATCCACAACGGAAAACAAAAATACGCTTGTAAAGATTGTAACAGGTAATTTGTTTTAGAGACAACTAATTGAATTTCCGAAGAAAAATTTAATTTATAATATTAGAAAAAATTCCATTGGCTGGTATTGCAAGAGTCGTTGATGTTTCTGAGTGTTGGTTACAAAATTATGTTAATGATAAATATGATTCTGTTCCAAAAGTTGTTTATGTTACTCCAAAAAGGTAAACTTACCATCCAGTGTGATGCAACGAAGTGGCGTGGCCTTATACGCCCAATGTGGGTAGGGATTCTTTTGTGATAGATAAATAAGCAAGTTATTTAATGAGTCTATTTGTAAACATGGAGGGATTAATCTATAAAAAGAATAGTAAACTCCTGTGATACCAATAATAAGCATAATAATATTATTAAATTGTTTTTCATCAATATTAATGCTAATTATATTAAAATTAATTAATACTGAAAGCATAAAAAAAACATTGTTACAAAAAGAAAAATTATCTTTATTAGCTTTCCAATTTCAGTTCCACTAGCCTGATAAACATAGATTTTTTTCATTATAAATTTACTAATTGAAGAACCATAAACCTAAGATTATTATAGAAAAAATAATAACCATACTAATACTAGCAGTTATTGGAAATTGATATGACCACCACCAGTTCTTTGTAAGAATGAATTTTGGCTCAAATTCCTGTAATTCTTTAATATCTTTAGTAAAAAATTGTCTTTGCATAAAAGATCGTAAATCTTTTGTATTGTCTTCATCTAAATAAATCCTTGTATCCTATCATCTTCATTCAATATAGTATGAAAATCTACATTAGTTTTAATTACTTTATTCATAGAGTTAGCAAAATCAATTAAATCAACATCTTCAAATTCTGAGAATGGTATTTTAATTTGTTTATCACTGTGTAAAATTATTCCGTCTTCTGTGATAGAAAAATGGTGAATATTTTTTAACTTTGTTGAATAATATACTAGACATCTTTCCTAAATAGAGGAATATCTCAAGTTAACAAAAGCAGCAACTACCCGCCATATTAAGCCATAATTTTTATGTTTCCCTCGAAAAACTTCTTTAACACGACGAAAAATTTTACACAATCGATTGATGTTTTCAATTAAAATACGTTTTTTTGAAAGTGTTTTATTATGAGCTTTGGCTTCAGATGTACGAGGAATTCCTTTTTTCTATAGGTATAATAGAATTTTTATGAAATTTATTTATTCCTTGATACCCAGAATCGGCAAGAAGTTCTGAATTTGGATGTATCAAAACATCACTTTTTTTGAATATAGAAAAATCATGCTGTTTTCCTTTTGTACATTCAACAGATAAAATTTTTCCTATACTAGAAGCAAGTATTTGAATCTTAATTGTATGTTGTTTTTTCTTACCAGAATAATATTGTTTTTGACCTTTTATAGGACGTTCTATTGGTTGTTCTGTTACATCTATAATTAATGTTTCAGGTGGATTTTCCAGTAAACTTTTACGATTTGGAAGAGTTCCAACTTTAGCTAAAATTCTTACTATTTTATAATATATTTTATAACAATAAGATTCACTTATATCGAAAATATTTGATAAATTCTTAAAAGTTGGATAATGGCGAAGGTAATAAAAAGTTAGTAATACTACATCTTCTAACGATAATTTTGATTTCTTTAAACCTCGCTTTTTCAATCTATTATGTTCTTTATTAAGATAATCTTTTCATTTTCTTTCGCATCTGTTTTTTCCCGGTTTTTTAGTTTAACACTTACTCATTCCTTTTCCTATTTAGGAAAAATGTCTAATGATAGACAAGATGACGTTACTATCGTTGGATTTAAATTTTAAAAAGTGAACAAAAGGAGTTATTTTATCTCGTTCCCAACAGCTTCGTTGGGAATGCAGTCATCAATGCGCTAGCGTTGAGGGATACAAAGTATTTCTGAATTACCAAGTGTAAATAATTTTAATAAATATTGTTTGACGCTGGTGCGTCATGGAATGCATTCCCAACGGCTTCGTTGGGAACGAGATAATTCAAATTATCCATATAGTTGATATTACCAGTTAAATCAAGCATACTAGCTATAGTTATTCACATGTATAACCATTTCTTTTGAAGTTAATTAAAAATTG
>DAOUSL010000088.1 GCA_030627235.1 Thioploca sp. | reverse complement strand
GAATTAACTAATCAATTAAAACAAGGTGCGAAGCAAATTCAGATTTGTGAGCAAAATTTACGTGCCAGTATGGACGTTGAAAAGTTAGAAAATAAACAATTACAAACTGTTTTAAACCAAGTCTGGCAAATTTTAGCTGATTATGCTACAGATTTGGATAAATTGAACGACCAAGCTCATACGATAGCAATTAATGTAGATAACTATGAAAAACGTTTAATCAGATTAGCAGAGAAAACAAACAATTCATTAACAATATTACAAAAAATTCATACTATTAGCAAAGAAAAATATTTATCTCAAGTTCAGCAAGATCATAAAGCTTTTAGTCCGAAATTAAGACGGCTAGAAAATTTAATTGATTATATTCGTACTAGTGTCGCAATTCAAGAAGAAGTTAGGGAGAAAAAATTTCAAAACACGATAGCAACTTGGGGTATTGGACTTGCTGTTGGAGCAATTGTAGCTTCTATTTCTGGACAGCTTCCTACCGCATCCGAAAATACTTGGATAGCAGCAGGAATTTCTGGTTTAATTAGTTTGATATTTGCAATAGGAGCAGGCTTAATAACTAAATTTTGGTTGTGGAAAAAATAAGTATAGTGTTTCCCGATTGGATAAACTATAGCAATATAAGTATTGAAATTTATTTGATAAAAACTTTATTCCATGTTAATATATCTGAATATGCGGATATGCGTAAAACAAGAATATATTGCTTATGAATGATTTTTTTAAAGTTCTATCAGATGAAACAAGACTAAGATGTCTTATTTTAATTTTTGAAAACCATGAGGTATGTGTATGCGAACTAATACATGCTTTAGCACTACCCCAATCAAAAATATCTCGACATTTATCGCTGATTAAACTAAATGGTTTGATTAATCAAAGACGTGAAGGACAATGGGTTCTGTATTCTATTAATCCAAATATGTCAAAATTCAAAATTAATATTATTAAAGCAACTATCGACGAATTGAAAAATACAATCCCTTTCAAAAACGATAGGAAAAAATTAATAAATATGATCAATAGACCATTTATTGAAAGAGAAGTAAAAAATGTTTGAATACTTAGCTGATTGGGTTACTTTTAAGATTCTAAACTTATCAATGGATACCAGCATTGGTGAAAGTGTACATTTTTTTGTTATGGATGTAACGAAAATATTTTTTATGTTAGTGGTAATTATTTATTTAATGGGATTGTTCCGGTCTTTTGTTTCTCCTGAAAAAGTTAGACTTTATGTGCAAGGAAAGTCTAAATTTATAGCGAGAGTAATGGCTATATTATTAGGTGCAGTAACACCATTTTGTTCTTGTTCATCTGTCCCGATTTTTATTGGTTTTGTTGAAGCAGGGATTCCACTAGGTGTTACTTTTTCATTTTTAATTGCCAGTCCAATGATCAATGAAATTGCAGTGGTTATGTTGTTGGGTATTGTTGGCTGGAAAATAACAATACTTTATGTTTTATCAGGTCTTTTTGTCGCCTTTTTTGGTGGAATAGTTATGGAACGCTTTAAACCAGAAAAATGGGTGGAAGATTATGTATGGAAAATACAAATGGGTGAAACCCAATCAATAGAAGCAGACAACTCCTTGAATGGAAGACACCGTTATGCGATGTCTGAAGTAAAAGAAATTGTCGGACGCATATGGATGTGGGTGCTTTTAGGAGTTGGCTTAGGTGCATTATTTCATGGTTATTTTCCACAACAATGGGCATCCAGTTTAAGCGAGACTAATAATTTTTTTGCTGTACCTATGTCAGTACTTCTTGGTGTCCCACTTTATTCCAATGCTGTTGGCGTTATACCTTTAGCTGAGGCAATGCTACTTAAAGGTGTTGCAATTGGTACTACTCTGGCATTTATGATGAGTATAGCCGCTATTTCGTTGCCAGAATTATTAATTTTAAGAAAAGTCATTAAATGGCAAGCATTGGCTCTTTTTACTGCAATAGTGACAATTTCAATCATTATAGTAGGCTGGTTTTTTAATATTATCGTGTGAGGTTAATATGATAGATGTAAAAGTACTGGGTTCTGGTTGTGCTAACTGCAAAACCACCCAAAAGTTAATCGAAGAGGTTGCAAGTGAAAATGGAATCGTGATTAAACTTGAAAAGGTAGAAGACATAGCAAAGATTATGTCATATGGAATTATGTCAACCCCTGGGGTTATTGTGGATGGAAAAATCACCCATGCAGGCGGTATTCCTAATAAAAAATCAATTTTATCCTGGTTTAAATGATCATGCTGCCCTGCTGATGATAATTGAATAGTCTACACATATACTAGGACAAGAATCCGCACCTCTTATATCCTAAACTCCAGTTTGGTAACGCAGTGATTATATGATGGTTGTTTCGGGAATGGAGCAAAGCAGATTTCCCGAAACCTAAGTAATATTAGAATTTTGGGAAATCGTACCTCATTCTCGAAACATTTTGACATTAATGATTAAATATTGGTTATTTATTTTAATAGGACTTACGCATTGATAAAATAATGTAGTTATGTAAAATATTTAATTAGAGTTTAAAATAGTTTCCAGTTGTCAATACTTTCGCCAATGCCAGAATGTTTTGGGAATGAGGTGCGATTTCCTGAAATCCAAGTAACTTAAGGGTTTCGGGAAATCCGCTTTGCTCCATTCCCGAAACAACTATCAATATAATAAGATATTTTTATATCTAACTCAGATTATTATAATTAGGTATAGAATTAATGGTTAGCTTTTTTCATTTTTTGTGAGTTGAAATAATCTCGGGTTAATTTAAATACTACTGGGCTTAATAATATCAATGCGATTAAGTTAGGAATTGCCATTAATGCGTTTAATGTGTCTGCAATTAACCAAATGAATTCTAAATTACTTATTGCTCCAATTGGAATAACTATTACCCACAATAATCTAAATGGAACTATGGACTTGAAACCAAAGATATATTGTACGCATTTTTCACCATAAAAACTCCAACCTAATAAAGTTGTAAAAGCAAAAACTGCTGACCCAAAAGCTACCAGATAACCACCGAAATTTGGTAAAGCTTGTTCAAAAGCTGCTGCTGACAAAGATGCTCCTGTTATACCACCAGTCCAAGCCCCAGAAATAATAATTACCAAACCAGTAATGGTACAAATGATGATCGTATCAATGAATGTTTCTAACATTGCGATTACGCCTTGTTCCACTGGACTATTAGTTTTAGCAGTCGCTTGAGCTATTGGAGCGCTACCTAATCCAGCTTCATTGGAAAAAATCCCACGAGCTACACCATAACGAATTGCCATCCACACACTTGCTCCAGCCGCACCACCAAGCGCAGATACTGGAGTGAAAGCATGGGTGAAAATTAGATTGAAAGCTTGCGGAATTTCATCAGCATGTAGGAATAAAATTACAACTCCACCAGTAACATACGCAATTCCCATGAATGGTACTAAAATACTAGCAATTTTACCAATTCGTTGAATACCGCCAATCAAGACTAAACCTACTAATGTGGCTAATACGATTCCAGTAACTCCAGTTGGTATCCCAAAATTGGAATTTAAAACATCAGCAACTGAGTTCGCTTGTACCGTATTACCGATACCAAAACCAGCTATAGCTCCAAATATGGCAAATGTCATTCCTAACCATGCCCAACGTTTTTTTAGACCATTTTTGATATAATACATAGGCCCACCTACATGATTACCAGCTTCATCAGTTTCACGATAATGAACTGCACATACTGCTTCAGCATATTTAGTTGCCATGCCGACTAAAGCAGTACACCACATCCAAAATAATGCTCCTGGACCACCTAGAACTATCGCTGTTGCCACTCCTGCAATATTACCAGTTCCAATAGTTGCAGATAAGGATGTCATTAAAGCATTGAAAGGGGTAATATCTCCTTCAGCAGTGCTTTTACGACCTCTCCAAAGCATTATAATTCCATAAATTAGTTTCCGAAATGGTACTAATTTCAAGCCTAACATTAAGTAAATACCAGTTCCTAAAATTAGGGCTAGCATGGCTGGTCCCCATACGATACTATTAAGCTGGTGTATAAAATCACCTAAATGTTCCACATTATATCCTCAAGAGCTATATTATTAAAAGAAAATTTAATCATACCAGAAAAATATGTTAAGAGTTAATGTATAATTATTAATTTGATATAGGTAAAATTTCAGGTTTGTCCCAGTCGCCAGTAATATGGTATTGGAAATTTATTACTGGTTCTAATTCTATTTGTAATGCCTGTTGAATTATTAAAGCGGCGGCTCCTCCACTTAATCCTAATGCCAAAGTCCCTGCTACCGCTATTGGAGTGGAAAAATGTGGGTATACAGTAATAAATTGGTCGTATTTTTTATTTAATATATCGGTACTACCATCGATTTTAACTCTTGCTGATGGTCCTTGTAAAATAAATTGTTTAGTACGAGCTATACCTTTCTTAATAAAAAAGTTACCCACAATCGTATCAAATCCAAAACCTTTTTCAAATACATCTCTAAAATCTAATTTTAATCTACGTGGTAAAGAATACACATCGAATAAACCAAAAACTCTACCTACTCCTGGATCGATATCTATAATACTACCTGCCATGGTGACAATATTTAAAGTTCCAACTAAATTTTCAATATCAACAGCATAAGGAGCATCAAACCAATAAGAATTCAGCTTTACTTTAATTGCTTCCCCAACTATAGGTGGATTGGAATAACCAAATTGCTGCAACATATTACCGATATTATCGCTATTCAGTGTAGCTTTTAAACGAGTCTGATGTTGGTCTGCAACATAACGCCATTTACCTATGGCTTGCAAATCCATAGTTGATGATTTAGTAGATAAATTCAATTTTAAACCATCATCATTTGGTTTAGTATTTAACTTAACTGCTCCTAAATTAATATCAGCAATTTTCAATAAATCACATTTGAATATTACAATAGGTAAATAATGTGGATTTGGTGGTTTAGTTTCACTAGTTTTAGTAGTTGATTTTGGAATAGTTAAAATTAGCTTGGTAAAATCTAATTCTAATTTATTTTTTAATTGGTCAAATTCAATTTGTCCGGCAATTTTATCGCTTGTGATTGCTGCTTGCCATAAAGAAGGAATATATTTTGTGTTAAGTTTAACATTTGTTAGCTCTTGGCCTGCAACTTCTAATTTATCTAATTTAAGGTCTAATATAGTATCAATTGGTAGTTGATAATTGCCATCAGTTGTCGAATCTGAAGTTTTAGAGTTAAATTTTTCTGTCCAAGCAGTAACTGACAGTATATTAGGAATAGTTCCTTCAATTGTTAGTAAATTTTCTTTAGGTAGTTTGGCTAAATTAGTTCCAAATACTAGATTACCACGTTCTAGCTTATCTTGTTTAAGATAAAATATATTATTAAATATCTTACCATAGGAAGTTTTAAGTAAAATATTTTTATTAGAATCAAAATGCAATTTTATGGCTAAAGGCATTGGATTATTAGTTATTTTACCGATGGGTCGAGGTAATTTAACGAACATATCTTTTAAGCTGGCTTGTATATCTATATCCGTATAATTATTACCAATCGTCGAACTGTTGGGAAAATTTATTTTTATGTCTAAAGGAGTTGTGCCAAATAAAATCTTTGATAAAGGTAATTTAGAAGTTGCTGGGATAAAATGTTGTAAATAATTTTTGATAAACTTTGGATCAGCAGTAGTATGAAGTTTTAGAGTAGTCCGTTGAGGTAACTGATTGGTTTTAGTGAACATGGAAAATTTAATTGGAGTTCCCCGTAATTTCCCTTGCATATTCTCGGTAAATACTTGTTGTTGATCAAATTTTAATTTTCCAGCAATATCGGTTACTGTTATACCAAATGATTTATCATATAATTTAGTATCATTAAACATAATCTGGCCAGTTATCGAGGATTTTTTATTAGCAAGTAATGGGATAGATAAATTTAGTTCCAAGTCTAATTTGCCTTGTAAGTCTAATTGATCAAATTTGATAGTATTCCGTAATGGACTATTCGCAACAAAATCTAAGCTATCAGCTATACTTCCTTTCGCATTAACTGTCACATTAATTGATGATGGACTTTTAAATAGATTAGCTATTTTCACCTGCAAAGGTTTATTTGCTAATTTTAGTTTAAGACTCTTACCATTATTTACTTTAACTGTTAAATTTTGGTCTTTAATTACTATCTCACCTTGTGCTTTTTTCAGTTGTGGCCAACCTTTAGCATATTTAATAGAAGCATCATAAAAATCAGTTTTAAAATAAAATTGCTCAAGTAAATTATTAATTGAACCACGAATTATAGCTTTAATATTATTTAAATTGCCTTGAAACTGAGATTGTTTAAACCATTTAACTACACTTGGAATTTTTTTATTAGGTAAATAGTGGACTACTTTAGATAGCTGACCTTTATTAATAGTCATAACTAAATCAGCATAAGGAATCTGTCCATTTAGAGGAATTTTTAAACTACCATTAACTTGAATATTATTTTTAAAGGCTCGTAATTTCTTAATTATTAATGTTTGCTGTTGCCAAAGTAATTTACCCTGTAAATCCGTTAATACTAATGGATCACTATACCAATCAGACATATCAAGTTTTATGTCACCTTGTTTAATAGTAAAGCTACTTTGTTTAGTATCAAACTTTAGTTGGCCAGTTAAATTTTGAATGTCAATTTGTTTAAAATCATCAATTTTATAATTATTAACATTTAATTGGTCAATAAAAGCTTTAATTTTAAACTGATTACCAATGCTTTCCAAAGTAATTTGAGCCTGCTTAAGACTACCTGTCAAATTGTTCTTGGTTAGTTGTTGTACTATGTTCTGATTAGGAATGTATTTAATTAAATTTCTTAACTTACTCTTACCAATTGTTATTAACAAATTGCTGTTTGCTATCCCATCATTCATTGTTACTTTGCCAGCAACTTTAACTGATACACCATCAATTACAGCTTGTAACTTATTAGTGCTTGCCATCCAACGTTTTAAATCAATAGTGCCTTGTAATCTAGTTAGAACCACAGGAAACTTGGTTGGAGATACTGTAGCCCGATCAATATGTAACTTACCTGATTTAGAATTTAGAACCAAATGTCCAGAAAAATTTTGGATTCTTGCTTGTGGTAAAGGTAGGTTTAAATTAGAAAAATTAGCATCTATTTGCCAATCATCATCATAATTCCAATTAACATCATATAAATTCCCTTCTGTATTTGACAACCCATCGCTTAACTGAGGAACTAATTTATTAAGTGGTAGTAATTTAACCAATTTTTCTAAAGACAGGTAATTAATCTGACCAGTTATATTATGTAAATTAGCAATACCAGTTGTTAAATTAGCTTTTGGTACTAAAAAAGTAAGACCTGTTTGGAAAAAATTGGGGGGAGTAATAATTAGTTCTATTTTATGATTAATCCATTGTTCTAAATCAGATATTTGTTGTTTTATAGTTGTTTGCCAAGTTCCATCAGTTTGTTGACGGATTTTAAAAGTACTAGTCACAGATTGTGGATTTGAATTAGCATATTGTAATCTGTCAATAGAAATTTGGCCATTAATATTAACCTGTTGATTTTTTAGCTTAAATAAACTAGTAAATGAGAGTGATTCTGCTTGAAATTGTTGAATTGTATATTCTGGTAAATTGACACTGCCAGTTAGTTTTGATTGATTATTTTGTCTTGCAAGAGATATTTGTAGATCGGAAAAGATAAATGAGGGCTGTTTAGGTTCTGACCAAGCTATTGAATCAGCATGTAGAGAAATATAAGGTTGTTTAATTAACCATGATAAATCTGTCGATTTATTATTTTCAGTATTTGTTTCTTCTAAACCAGCTATTTTAATTTTATCAGCATGGATCACAGCAAATTTGCTACCAGTGACAACTATTTTATTAGTTATAAGTTGCCATTGCAAGATAGACTCCCATATATCCAAAATTATTTTAGCATTGCCTAGTGTAATTATAGGTTGTTCACTATTGCTATCTAATAAGTTTAATTGTTGTAATTCTATCGTTGGTTTGCCATAAGTCCAGTAAGTATTTATATTGCCTATAGTAATTGGCTGTTCTACAAGCGTATTTACCCAACGTTCAATTTGCGTTTGATAATTGGGTAGTTTTGCAAATCCAATCGTTAATATACTGATGATTAATCCAAGTAAAAATAACAACCATAGTAACCAATGGATAGTTTTATTCTGAGTAAATATAGCCAAATTACTTTCTCTTATTTAATGTCTTTATATCATAATTATACACAAGTATATGAATAATTTGAATGATTAAGATAAAAAATGTGATTGGATTAAGACAAGAAAGATATTTCATAAAAAAAACTAAAGTTAAGGATTTTCCCTATATACAAAATTAAAATCCTCAACTATATTTATTAATATAACAAATGAAAACACTATTATAAATATTATTGGTATTATATTTGCTCTTTTTATAATAAAGCGTTTTTACATATAATTAATTAAAGAGGAATTTCTTGTGAATAAAAATACTACTTTATCTATTGCCATTAGTTTAGTATTATTAGGTGGGACTATAACATCCATTGAAGCATATGCTGCTGGAAATAATGATAAGCAAACTTCTGCCAAGAAGGATACTACAACTACTTCTAAGAAAGATACCACTACGGTTAAAGCAGAAAAACCTGTTAAAGCAGAAAAACCTGTTAAAGTTGAGAAACCTGTTAAAGCAGAGAAACCTGTTAAAGCAGAAAAACCTGTTAAAGTTGAGAAACCTGTTAAAGCAGAAAAACCTGTTAAAGTTGAGAAACCTGTTAAAACAGAGAAACCTGCTAATAAAAATGACGGTAAAGTTTCCAAAAAACCTAGTAAGTTAGACAAAGCTCCTAAAAACAGCAAAAAATTAGCAAAACACGGAATTGTTGTTGAAGAAATATCAGATTTAGATAGTACTGAAGTCTCAAACTTGTCTGAAGATGCAATTGGAGAATTCGAGGCTGAAAATATAGCATCTCTATCAGAAGAAGGTGCTGGTGGTCTTACTAAGAAACAAATGAAGCGTCTTGATAAAAAGGCTGCTAAAGGTTTGAAAGGTAATCATATTGATGCGATGCCTCCTGAAATTTTTGAAGGCTTGACTGGTGAAAATTTAGGTGGACTTGAAGGTAATGCTATCCAATCTTTAGATCCAGATCAATTAGAAGCAATTCCTGATGAAGCTATTGATGAGTTATCTGAAGAAGAAGCTGCTGAAATGTTGGCAAACTTAGGCGACGAAATTTTATTTGAAGGCGAAGAATTAGAAGGCGATACTTCTAAAAAAGCTAAGAAAATTAAAAGATTTTTACCACCAGGTTGGTTGATTGGTAAGGGGAATCAATTAAAACGTCCTCCTGAAGCTATTATCATGATGCCAGTATTAGTATTGCCTATGTATTCCAATGTAGCTTTAAGAATGGAACTTGCAATTGCTAATTTGAATGCTGGATTTGGTTTAGGTGGTGCAGTTGGTGAAGATGGTGTAACAGCTTTGGATGGAATGAATCAGTTGCTAAATGGTACTGGTTATGAAATTGAACAAACTGAAGAAGGTATTTTATCAGTAGAAAATCCAGAAGATGGTGGTGAATTAGCATTTACTCCTGATGCTGATGGAATGGTACAAGGTCCTGAAGGTGCTGAACCTGGACTTGGATTAAACGAAGAAGGTCAATATATTTTAACCCTTGAAGGTGGTGAACAATTACCAATTGATCCAGCTCCTAAGAGTTTTGAAGAATTAGTAGACAATCCTGATATTGAGGCCGTAGAAATTGGTGAAGATGCTGAAGTTACTATGGAAGTACAAGGTGAAGATGCTGAAGATAATTTTGTTATAGTCGGTGTTTTTGATCCATTAATTACAGATGCTCCAGCAGGTACTGAACCAGGTGTATATATTGATGGTGAACCTGGTGTAGATGAACAAGCTATTATTGTATATGAAGATGGAAGCCAACAGGTAGTGAATCCTGCAGTACAAGAACCTGCTGAATTTGAAGAAGTTGCTGATGAAATTGCAGGAGTGGAAGATGTAACTGTTAATGCAGATGGTAGTGTTACTGTCATAATTGATGGCGGTGGTGCTGATATGGATGGAGATGGTGAAGCTGATGATTTAGCAATTGATTTAACACCAGCTTTAGAAATTGAAACTAATGATGATTCTACCGAAGAAGTTTCTGATGATTCTGAAGAAGAGATTGAACCAACTATAGAAATTAATGATGATGGTACAGTAACATACACTGATTCAGATGGTGATACTCAAGATTTATATATTGGTGGTAGCACTGTAGTTGCAGATGATGACGAAGATTCTAGTGATACTGAAATTGATGGTTCAGATGACGAAGATTCTAGTGATACTGATGAAACTGAAACTGACGGTTCAGATGACGAAGATTCTAGTGATACTGATGAAACCGAAACTGACGGTTCAGATGACGAAGATTCTAGTGATACTGATGAAACTGAAACTGACGGTTCAGATATTACAGTTTAAGTCTGATAATTATATATTAAGCTAATACTTAAGAGATGAGGATTTAATAATCTCCAAAATTTGACGTTCAAACCTGCCAGGTTTTTAAAACCTGGCAGGTTTAGTTTCGGGTTTTATTAAATTCCTATTCCTAAGACCCTATAGATTTTAAAGTCTATGAGGTTAAAATTTATGTCCAAATGCTCGTGGTTGAGTATAACGTTCAATCAAAGGTACAGTAGCATTCATCAATAAAATTGCATACATCACCCCTTCAGGAAAACCTCCAAATACCCTAATTAATACCACAATAACTCCAATTCCAATTCCAAATATCCAAGTTCCTTTTGGAGTTAAAGGAGAAGTTACTGGATCAGTAGCCATAAAAAAAGTTCCAAATAATAGGCCACCAGAAAATATGGTGAACAATGGACTTGGATAAATATCTGAATTGTACATAAATAATAAACTGGTAAATATAGCAACCGAACCTAGAATTGCTACTGGAATTCGCCAATCAATACTACGACGTAATATTAAATAAATCCCAGCTAAAATAATCAATAATCCACAAGTTTCACCAAAAGAACCAGCTGAATCTCCAATCATTAGATTAAACAAAGGAGTAACTTGATGTTCAAATTTCATCAGCCCTAAAGGAGTAGCCGTACTTATAGAATCTGGTGCTTGCATAAATGGGATGGCCAAATTACTAGCAGGTATAGTGAACCAATTTTCTGCTTGTGGAATCCAAGTTGTCATAGCAATTGGAAAATTAGCCAGTAAAAATGCTCTACCTACTAAAGCTGGATTAAACAAATTATTGCCTAATCCACCCCAAATGGTTTTACCTAATCCTACTCCAATTACACTGCCAATAAAAGCCATCCATAATGGCAAGCTAGGTGGTAACGTTAAACCAAGCAATAAACCAGTTAAGATTGCACTGCCATCAAATAGTGATTTATTACCTTTAGGCGAAAACAACCATTCTGTTAGTATTGCTCCTGTAATTGTTGCCATCAGTATAAAAAATACTCCAATACCAAAGAAGTATATTGATAACAAAGTTATAGGAATTAATACATAAATCACATCAAGCATAGCTTGAGGGGTGGTTAAACCTTGCTGTAAAAAAGGTGCGGCTTGAACTACTAGTTTCGGGTCTTTTGGGTTCATTGGATTAGAATCTATCAATATTCTCTGACTAAACGGAATCCTACATTAATATATTTTCGTTCTGGCAAACTATGATAACGAGCTGATACTCGCATATCAGAATTTAACCAAGAACCACCTCGTTCTACTCTAGATACATCATCATTACGATATACACATACTCTTTCTTTACCTACATAATTTTCTATATATTCTGAACAAGTCCATTCTCTAACATTACTGTTCATATCATACAAATCAAAACCATTAGCTGGTAAAGAAGAACCTATTGGCATGGTTTTATTACTACATTCTGCACAAGACATAGAGTCATCTCCCCACCAATGTTGACTAATAGTTTCAGCTCTTGCAGCATATTCCCATTCTGCTTCAGTTGGTAAGCGATATTTATGGCCAGTTTGTTGACTTAGCCAATGAGCATAAGCATAAGCATCATACCAAGAAACATTAATTACTGGCCTTACTCCACGTCCCCATCCCGCATCATCTGGTTTATCTTTTTCAATTGCTTCAACAAAACGATCATACTGTGCAAAAGTTATTTCATAGCGTCCCATGGCAAAATTATCCACTGACATCCAATGTACTGGTCGCTCATTATCTTCGCCATTACCTTGAATATCTCCCATCATAAACTTGCCACCAGGTAGCCAAATCATGTCTGGTCCATAACTGCCATCAGATAATTTATCACGAATAATAACACCTGAAGTATACACTTCACTGGTTTCACCCTGATAAGCATTTAGCTGATTTTGTAATGAATAATTTTCTTCTTGTAATTCAGCCATTTGTTGTTTAACAATAGCTATATTATCTTTATTCGTAGTTAGATTCTGTTGAGTCGTTGTAAGGTTTTTTTGTAATTTCGTTTGTTTAACATTTGTATTTTGCAATAACTTCTTATGTTCTTGTTGTAACTGATATATATTATATTTACTATAAACTATATAACCAATATTGATAGTAATCAGAATTAAAGCAATCGCAATCCAACGATTAAAAACTTGTGATTTTCGATTTTGAGCTGCTTCGCATCGTTTTAATGTTTTAGAAAAATTTGGTAATATAGAATTTGCCCATTGCTGAACTGTTTGAGGTCGATCTTCTTCTGCAATTTGTAAGGCCCATTCAATACCGTTTAATAAACTATCAGAATATTTATCTTTAGCCACAATTGGTAATAATGGATCAGCACTTTTATTACGAGTAATTGCATTAATCCTGTCTAAAACTTCTAATGGGGTTTTACCAGTAACAGCTTGATATAATATTGCTCCCAAGGCATAGATATCAGTCCATGGCCCTTGCTGTCCTTTAATTTGATATTGCTCAAATGGTGCATAACCTGGTGTAACAATTGCCTTACGATGCAAACGCCCCATAGCGTAGTTAGCAGTTCCAAAATTTAATAATACTGGAGTATTATCTTTATCACGTAAGTAAATACTACTAGGTTTTATATTTTGATGTAAGAAACCTGCTTCATGTATTGCATTTACTCCAGATAAGAGAGCTGGTAAAATAGCTTTAATTTCATCTTCTGACAGAGTATTACTTAAAACATGTTCCAAATTCTGTCCTTGTTCATACTCCATTACAACATAAGCAGTGTTATTTGCTTTAAAAAAATTTAAAACCCGTACTACATTTGGATGATTTAAGTTAGTAAGTGATTTACCTTCTTGGGAAAATCTCGCTAATCCCCAAATTAAGTTTTTTTCATCTTGTTGTGATTTAGGTTGGATAAAATCATCTTCCCTTATAGCTAAACTATCTGGAAAATATTCTTTTATTGCAACTTGTTTATTTTGCTCAGTGTCTTGGGCTAAGTAGGTTATACCAAAATCACCTTGCCCAATAACAGATAAAACACGATATTCATTTAATTGATAACCAGTTGCCAAAGCCGAATGAGTTTCTATAGTCATGGTCAATAATCCAATGTGGAAATTCTAATTTATAATAAAATTCCACCAAATTAGTGGATGTTATAGTTTTTATCGCTATTGATTGGAATTGTTTGATTATTCCAGAAAGCTTTCTATATAGTTGCAACAAATTATTCTATTATAAATAATTTAATTAATATTTTGTTTGGAAGAAAGATTATAATGATATATAGTTATTTATGTCAAGCAATATATTTAATGTTATACAAGATCAGTAAAAATTGTCAAGCATATTACCTTGTGTAACTTTAATTAATAATTTAAAAGCCAAAATTTAATTTACATCAAAATAATATGGTATCTATTAATATATAATCAGTAATTTACTATTTAAATAGGAATCTATGCGTAAATTAATAACAATTATTGCTGGTATTTCTCTGATTGGTTTAAGCTATGCCACTATGGCTGAAGGAAATGGAGAAGAATTATATAAAAGTAAAACCTGTTGGTCTTGTCATGGTAAAGATGCCAAAACTCCACTTTTGCCAGTTTATCCTAAAATTGCAGGACAAAACAAAGAATATGCTCTTGCTCAGATGAAAGATATTAAAAGTGGAGATCGTAGCAATGGTCAATCAGTTGCTATGAAAGGTGTTATGAGTTTGGTAAATGAAACAGAGATGGATGCTATTGCAGAATGGCTATCCTCCTTAAAATAATTTTAGAGGTAATTTAAATGAAATTAACACCATATATACTAGTTCTAAGTATGGTTGCCCTTTGTAGCAATGTAATAGCTAAAGAAGAAGTTGAAAAAAAATCTGATGAAGCAAAAAAAGCCTGGAATGAAATGAATAAAGAACAGCAGACAGCTCTTCATGCTAAACCAGATATGGCAAATGGCTTAGATGTTTATGAAGTTTGTTCTGCTTGTCATATGCCAGAAGGTTGGGGAATGGAAAATGGTACTTTCCCATTATTGGCTGGACAGCATCGTTCGGTACTTATCAAACAGTTGGCTGATATTCGGGCTTTAAATCGTGATAATCCAACTATGTATCCGTTTGCTCTCCCTCAATCTATAGGTGATGCTCAAGCTTTAGCTGATGTTACTGCCTATATCGCTACTTTACCTATGAATCCTAATAATGGAGTAGGTTCTGGTGAGCATTTGGAACATGGTAAAAAATTGTATACGGAAAATTGTGTTAAATGTCATGGTGAAACTGGGGAAGGTGATGCAGAAAAGTTTTATCCGCGCATCCAAGCTCAACATTATAAATATATGTTGCGTCAGTTCGAATGGATTCGTGATGGCAAACGTCGCAATGCCAATCCAGATATGGTAGAACAAATTAAGAATTTTACTGATAAAGATATGTCAGCGGTTATTGATTATGTTTCCCGTCTTAAACCACCAAAAAAAGATTTAGCTAGTGATCCAAATTGGCAAAATCCTGATTTTGCTGACTAATAATTATGTTACATTTTGAAGTTCAGGCTTTTTATAACTAAAAGTTTGAACTTCAACCTATTATTGAGTTATTTAATCGCTTTAGCTTGTCGTAATAGTTCTGCGATTGCATCAGCTATTTTTTGATAACCTTTAGCATTTGGATGTATAACATCACTTTTTAATGATTTTTTACTTAAAACATCAGCTATAATATCCCCATCATAAGGGATTTCCATTTTAGTAGCAATTTCTGTATAAAAATCTGCCGCTGAAGATAAAAATAATTGTGGTTTTGGAACTCCAATTAAAACTACTTCAGATTCATATTCTTGTGCCATTTTAATCATTGCAATTAGATTATCAGCTGCTTTTTTTTCTCCAGTTTTTCGTAACAGATCATTCCCACCATGACATAAAATCAATAAATCTGGTTGATATTTTTCTAATATTTTTGGTAATCGTTCTAATCCTTGTGCAGTTCTTTCTCCTGATACACCCGCATTTATTACTTCACGTTGAATTAAATTAGATAGTATAGCAGGATAACTTTCTTCTGATGAGGCACCAATTCCATAAGTTAAACTATCCCCAAAAGCTACTATGACAGCATTTATTGGTAACTCTGCTAAAGTTGGAACGTCTTGACTACAACCAAAAAGTAGTAATATTATGAATATATATGTTTTTTTCATTAATTTATCCTAATATAATTTATAATTTTGCCAGTTATTTAAGAATATTATGAACTATTTATTACTTCCAATAAATATATTAAAAATTGCTCTGTAACTTGTTCAAACTTTATTTTAGTTTTTAAATCAGCTATTTGGGTAACTTCTAAATCAGCATAACCACAAGTATTAATTCCTTGAAATGGTTGTAAATCCATATCAACATTTAAGCTTAAACCATGATAACTATAACCTTTACGGATTCTAAGGCCTAAAGATGCTATTTTTTTGTTATTAACATAAATTCCAGGAGCTTTAGTACGACGGTTAGAATTAATATTGAGAAAGGTAAGATAATTAATTACTGCTTGTTCTAAACTATGAACCAGTTTTTTAACACCTAAATTGGCTCGCTTAATATCGATTAGAATATAAACTATTAATTGACCTGGGCCATGATAGGTAATTTGTCCACCTCGATCACTTTGATAAACCGGAATATTTCCAGCATTGAGTAGATGCTCTGGTTTACTAGCTTGACCTAAAGTGTAGATTGACTGATGTTGTAAAACCCATAATTCATTTGGAGTTTCAGAATTACGAGTATCAGTAAATTGTTGCATTTTTTGATGAACTGGCTGATAAGTAACCAGTCCTAAATTACGAACTATAATAGACATATTTCTTAAATAAGGATATAAAATGTAGGATGCAATGAACGAAGTGAATTGCATCGATCGTGTTAATGCGACCCGAAAGATGTAATTCGTAAACTCATTACATCCTACATAAATAAAGTCCGTAATTAATTGTGAATTAGTGAATGAAGAATGGTTAATTACTAATTATTTTGATTTGCATTAAAAATTAATCAATGATCATTATGGGGAGGGTGCATGGTTTTTTCAGTATACGCAAAAATTAATCCTGAAAATACGAAAGTTAAATGGAGAATAATTAGCCAAAATACTTCTACTTCCCACAATGAATTACCAGAAAATAAACTTCTATCACCTTCTTCAGAAATATGTATGAATACTTTCAATAATTCAATGGATGAAATAGCTACAATTGAGCTGATAACTTTAAGTTTTAAACCTGCATAATCAACTTTACCCATCCATTCTGGACGATCAACATGATCTTTAATTGCATCAATTTTAGATACAAAGTTTTCATAACCACTAAGAATAATCATTAACAGTAAGTTAGCAATCAATACAATATCAATCAGTCCTAAAATACTGAGAATTAATTCTGTACTAGAAGCATCAGCAATAGTTGGAACTATATAAATAAATTTTTTGACAAACTTTACTAATAAAATAACTAAAGCACCAACTAATCCAATATAAAATGGTGCTAATAACCATCGACTTCCGAATAGTATTGTTTCAATAAGATTTTCAATAAAATCGGCTATTTTTTTTAACATAATATATAAATTTATTAAGGTTGTAGGGGTCCAAGGTTTATCTTGGGGTAATTATTTATTCAAGTTCTGTACTTGCCACTATGAAAAATTTAGTCTATTCAGTGATTTACTTCTCTAATAATTAGTTAAATTTAGGCTAGGGTTGTATTATAAATTAAAAAAAGTGAAAAACATGATGAATTATACAATCTTTCAAAGAAATAAACCAGAGTTATAGCAAACCCAGTATAAAATGATTATAAAAAATAATAATAAAGGAGAAACTTATGACGCATTCAATAGATTTAAGAGTTGACGTAACGTTTAATCTTTCAATATGTACAGTTTCTATTTTACTAGACGCTTTATGCCTTTTGTAAGGAAAGACAGATTTATATTCCTCCCAAAAATCTGTAAAAGAAACAGCACATT
>DAOUSL010000048.1 GCA_030627235.1 Thioploca sp. | reverse complement strand
ATTACAGATACGGATTGTAACAGCTCAAATTAGGTTGTCAATAACTTATCCATCATATTCATCAAAGGTTCATAAAGGGTTCATAAAGGGTTCATAAAGAGTTCATAAAACCTTCCATGCTTCAAAAACCTAGAAAGTTTAACACTACACATTGCAAGACTGCCCTATTATATAAATGTGACAATATTGTGAATGTAGTTTTAAAGTTTTATAACTATTTTTGAAGTGGTATTATTCTTACTGTTAGAATAGGGAAATTGTTATGTATTTATGTTGATACCTTAATATTTCTTGGTAAAATCATGGCAAAAATAGTTTGTTCATTTTCTTTGCTAGTTACGCTAATTTCACCACCCAATAATTGACAAAAATGATTAGTAATCGTTAAACCCAAACCTGAACCGTCATATTTGCGAGTCGATGAGTTGTCGATTTGGACAAATGGCTGAAAAATATCCTTTTGTTTTGTAGATGTTATACCAATACCATGATCTTCAACAGTAAAATGTAACCATTCAGATTTGAGGTCATTGGTAATATTCAATATAATTGTATCATCTTGAGTAAATTTTGTTGCATTACTCAATAGATTCAATAAACATTGACGTATCTTTTTTTCATCAGAATACATAGTGTTAGAACCATGAACCGTATAATTAACTTCTAACTTATTGTTATTTTTAGTTATCATTGGATATATAATAGCAACAATATCGTTGATCAACTTGTCTAACGCAAAATCATCACAGTGAATTTCCATTCTATCTGCTTCAATCTTAGAAATATCCAATACCTCACTAACGATATTCAATAAATGGTTACCAGATTTCAATATATTTTGCACATCATCCAGATAGGAATTATTTCCATCTAAATCCATATCCTCAGATAATATTTCACTATAACCAATGATAGCATTTAGTGGTGTACGTAACTCGTGACTCATATTTGCCAGAAAACGATTTTTAGTATTATTGGCTGTTTGAGCAGACTTTATAGCTGAAGATAATTCTAAAGCTCGCATTTCAAGTTCAACGACCTTCTGAGCTAAGGCATGATCATATTCTTGAAATTTATTTTCCGTAATAGCTCGTAACAAGTCAGTTACTTTGCCAACCCCAAAATATAATCCATCTTTAAGAATAACAAAGTCTTCAGTAATTGGAAAAGACATATTTTCAGTAATATAATTACTTGCATCTTCAAGTGATTGTTGTGAATCTATTACCAATGGATTGCTATTCATTAATTTAACAATTGATTCTTTACCATATATTTCATAACCATATGGCTTAAGATACATCCCAAATAATTGAGAACGACTAATAATGCCTAATATATCATTATTATCATCAACAATTGGTAATGAAAGAAACTCTGAATATTTCTGTTTTAAAAATAATTTAGCGACATTTTTAACATTATAGCTAGAGTTAATTGGTTTAATGAAAGTTGTTAAGGAAGAAATCTTGTTAATTGACTGAAACATATTTTCTTAATTTCATGTTGGAAATTGTTAACGTTGGACTAAATTACTTCGAATTGTAACAGCTCGAATTATGTTGTCAATAACTTACCTATAATGTTCATCAAAGGTTCATAAAGGGTTCATAAAGGGTTCATAAAGAAATTGAGAATTAGGTCTTACATTTCGGTTAACAAAATAATTTTTTAGTTTTTTTGCTTGACATAACTTTAAACTGAAGTATAAACTCTTTGTACAGGACATTTTTTATTGTCTGAATCAGAATTTACAGAATTTTAGGATTTACAGAATTTAGAAGCGTTAAAGCAAATCATTGAAATATAAATATTTTTTCTTTTGATTTTAAAGATTGTAAATTCTTTTTATTCTAAAATTCTGTAAATTCTGATTCAGACAAAAAGATTTTGTTAATCAATTAATTAAAGAAAAATGTCCTGTACAAAGGTATAAACTATGCAAAATATAGTAATTTTTACAACATCTGAAGCTGTTAAATAAAGCATTAAGAGCTATTTTAATCAACCCCAATATTAAATATATCAAAAAACTTAACAATGCGCTGAAGCCAACGCAAAAATACTATCCACACTACCTTTACTGGCTAACTGTAATAGGAATAAATTAACTAAGGAAAAAAATGCATAAAACTAGAATAAATATCAGCCTTGATCACGACCTTGTAAATTTTATCAAAATCTACGTTCAAGAGAACAGAACAACCATTTCTGAAGTAATGGCTCAGTTTCTTCTCGCCCTTAAAAAACAGACAGAAGGTGAGAATATGGAGATTATATATTCTAACCCTGATTTCCAAAATTCAATAATAGAAGTATTGGCAAAGCTACATACTGGCACTGCAAAGTGGCATAGTTTTGAAGAAGTATTTGGAGAATGATGGAAACAAAATTCGAAAATGCGTTCTTAAAGGCAGTAAGAAAACATTCTGGAATAAAAAAACAGACTCGAATTAAATCAAGACCAATTCAAACTATTTGGAAAACAAACAGTGAAAGTAGTTGCAATATCCGGTTGGCTATCAATCAAAAGATAACCTTTATGTCTTTCCATAATATGTTTCACAATAGCAAGCCCTAAACCGGTGCCACCCACTTGGCGAGAACGTCCCACATTAACCCGGTAAAAGCGTTCGGTTAAATGGGGTATATCTTTAGTTAAAATACCTTTTCCATCGTCTATAACTTGCAAACAGGCTTGTCCTGTATCGTTTGCGAACCATTTAATCTGTATGTCAGTACCAGCTGGAGTATGCTTGATAGCATTTTTAATAATATTCAAACAAACACTGTTAACCTCACTTTCTACTGCTAGAATTTTTAAACTGGAATCTGTCTCTAAAGATAATGTATGGTTATCCATTGCTACAGTTTTTTGTATATCATTAATCATGTTTACCAAAATAGCTGACATGTCAATAATCGTACAATTGTACTTAGATAATTGCGTAGTTTCCAATCGTGATAAAACTAGTAAATCTTCAATAATTTGTTTCATCCGAGTTGCTTGAGATAAGGCACTTAGTACCGGCTCATGTAACTCTTTTGCAATACTTGATTCTAAAATTTCTAAATAACCAGCAATCACTGTCAATGGAGTACGCAACTCATGTGACGCATTAGCTACAAAATCCTCTCGCATTCGCTGAATATTTATCTGTTGACTTATATCACTAGCCGTTAATAAAAATTGTTTTTTACCAAGAGGAATTAAATGCAAAATGATATGACTTTCGGAAGGATAATTTAATTCTAAATGGAAGTTATTTTTTGATAAACTTTGCTGAAATTTTACTACCGGAATCAGATCACCGATATATTGCCACCTATCACGATTATATTCTATATTTAACAATTTCTTAGCAGCTTGGTTAGACCATTCAATTTCTTTGTTTTGATTTAATAAGATAGCCACATCTGGAAAAGCAGATACCATTGAATTAAATTTTTTAAGCAAAGTTTTAAACTTTTTTTTATGTCTTCTTTGCAATTGTTTTTGAGAATATATATGCTGAACTATTAACCCCCAAATTCCATTAGTATCAGGCATTTCACCCTTTTTTAAATCGGAATTTAACCAACGTTCTAAGCAATAAAGCTGATAAATATGCCAGCTTATATATATTGTCAAAGGCAATAAAGTAGCTAATAACCAATTGCCAGTAAAATTCCAAATGACAAATAATGCAACCAAAACTGTTCCTAAACGCCAACTTTCTACCAGCCAAGGATTAAACATCATTTAGTTCCACCGAAAACCGATAGCCAACACCACGAACTGTTTGTAATATTTTGTCCACCTTATAAGTTTTCAAAATTTTTCGTAAACGTAAAATGTGTACGTCAACAGTACGTTCTTCTACAAACACATTTTCCCCCCATACAAAATTCAACAGTTGCGTGCGAGAATAAACTCGATTAGGGTGTGACATAAAAAATTTCAGTAAATTAAATTCGGTATACCCCATAGCAACAAGCTGTTTGTCAATGTGTAAAGTATGTGCGGTTTCATTGAGATGTAAATTGGCAATTTTAAGAATATTTTCATAATTTTGACTACGACGTAATAGTGCTTTTATTCGAGCCAATAACTCTCGAATGGAAACTGGTTTGGTCATATAATCATCAGCTCCGGCATCCAACCCACTCACCTTGTCTTCTTCCTCAGAACGAGCAGTCAACATAATAATTGGAGTTTGTTGATTAACTTCGCGTTGTCTTATTTTGCGTATTAACTTGACCCCACTTATGTCTGGCAGCATCCAATCTACAATGATTAAATCAGGGCGTTTATCTGGTAGTAATTTTTGAGCTTGGTGACTATTTTCCGCTTCGCTGACTTCATAACCAGCGTTTGTTAAAGCAAAACATACCATCTTACGAATTTCTAGTTCATCTTCTACAATTAATATATGAGTCATATTTTTTTATTAGGCGATTTTCCATAATTGCTATAAAAACCTTGCAGTATTTCTTTTATAATTTTTGTATTCCTCACCATATTGTTTTTCCAACCATACTTCTTCAGCAAATGGTGTAAACAGGAATACCAATATCATTAATAGATGGACTACTAAAAAATACAATGAATTCGAGATTAAACTAATACCTATGAAAAAAATCATATCTCCTAAATATTGTGGATTTCGTGTATAGCGATACGGCCCACTAAGAATAAACTCATCCCTCAACCCATAGGTGTTTTTTATTCCGAGGGTGACAATGCCTGATGTTACAAGCAGTACTCCAATTATTGTGATTGGAACACCAAGAAGAAAATGAATTTCATAAGGAATTACCCATGTATTCCAATCAAGCACTAGTAGCAGAATATTAGAAATGAAAGCAACGTAAAAAAGCCCCCATGTAGCTGAGTATTGCCAAGACCTTTTTTTGGGAGGTGGCCAGATTCTTTTTTCAGGGAACATAATAGACCACACAAGTCCAAAAAGCAGGATGTAGTTTGCTACTACATCAACTATGAATATACTCTCCTTAATACCAACCATCATTTATTCACCTAATGGCGAGTTGAGGAGCGAATATGCCTGATAATGGACTCGGTAGAGGGCGATTATCAGGCATATTCGACAGGTTATTCCCTAGATATTAACCGATAAATCAGGCAAGTCTACCCTGATAATAGTTATCCTGACTTTTAGCCTTGATATTCTATGATATTTACCGTGAATTCAGGCAAATTTGACTGCTATCCAAATTATCCTATCAAATACACCTAATAAGTTGATATTATCCGCTAAATCATGCATAATAAACCTTAAAATTATTATAATCTACTTAATAAATTATGTCAAATACTAAAATATTAGAAGAAATTCGAAATATAATGCGTTATGCTCATTATTCTATTCATACCGAACGTGCTTATTGCAACTGGATAGCTAAATACATTCATTTCCACCACATTCAAGCACGAAAAAACTTATTTATCGAACCCAAGAAAAAAGTTGAAGATTATTTAACTTATTTAGCAGTGCAAGCCAATGTAGCTGCATCTACCCAAAGCCAAGCATTTAATGCTTTAGTTTTTCTATATAAACAAGTCCTTAAACAACCTTTAGAAGGTGTAGAAGCAACACGCTCACACAAAACTCAACGTATTCCAGTTGTATTAACCCGTGAAGAAGTAAAACAAATACTATCCTTATTAGAAAATACATCAGGTTTATTAGCTAAATTGCTATATGGCTGTGGTTTAAGAATTACCGAAGCAGTACGATTGCGAATACAAGATATTGACTATGGTTACAAACAGGTGACAGTTAGAAATGGCAAAGGTATGAAAGATCGAGTTACACCATTCCCAGAAAGCATAAAACCACTATTAACTAATCATTTACAACGAGTTAAAGCAATCCATAACCAAGATTTAGCCAATGGATATGGAACAGTTTATTTACCACATGAACTTGCACGCAAATATCCAAATGCAGAACAAGAATGGAACTGGCAATATGTCTTTCCTAGTAAAAAACTATCTGAAGACCCACTTAGTGGAATAACAAGGCGACATCATACTGACCAATCAGTAGTGAATAAAGCAATTAAAAAAGTAGTAGAAAATCTTGGAATTACCAAAAAAGTAAGTGCTCATACTTTCAGACATAGTTTTGCAACTCATTTACTTCAACGAGGTACAAATATTCGTACTATTCAATCGTTACTGGGACACAAAGATTTAGAAACAACCATGATTTACACCCATGTATTGAAACAAGGTGGTGAGGGAGTGATAAGTCCTTTGGATGATTTGTGATGGGCAACATTTAAGTCAGGTAGTTGCCCACCTTTTTACGAGATAATAATTTCGTTAATATTTCATATTTTGGTGAGCAACAATAAACCGTGTCACCCACCCTACATCACTCCAAGATAAAGTTAGAGATAAGGTGCATGACACTATCGCTTATGCACCCCACCTAAATCGTAATTTATTAATTATATCCGGCTTACGAGTTGGCAACAGCAATAAAATTAATCTTGGAGAAGTCGCACAATTAGGAATGCTTTTTTATCTTATCAACGATAAAGTATCTTAACATAAGCGGCCATGTGATTAAACTAACAAGAGCAACATTCCACCATTTCATATCACGTTTCCACCGTTCATCCAACTTTAAAACAGTTTTGCCAGTTTTTGCTGAAACATATATGTTTCCACCAGTTAAGTGAGTATCACCTAAAACAACATTTTTTCCATCAATAAAGTCAAGCTGTTTTAACTCCAAACCCAATAATTTTCCTATTCTTTTTATAGTTTGAGTTGGATTTTCAATTAGGTCTTCATAATGAACTCGCAAATATCTATCTTTTCTCTTTGCAAACGCAAGTTCTATAAACAGATTCCTCTTGACCCAAGTGATAGCAGCACTCCATGGTGTAACTCTTGGCAACCACACAACTTTAGAATTTGGCCAATATTTGGTTATACTACGAGAATGTGCAACACCTTTTGGTTCTCTGACTAAATGTATTACATATAGATCAATTTCTGGTACAAGTGACAAATTGTGACAGTATGCTGCAGAACAGGTAGAATCAGTTATATACTTGCAAGCACTGCTTTTTTGTACTGCGTGGTAAAATAAATAAGTATTATACAAATATTTCTCAAACATGTCTGAAAAATCTTGTTTTTTATCCAAAAACGACTTAAAAATGTAACTACTATTCCTATATTTGTCTCTCCATTCTGCCATGCCTTTTTTATCAATTTTTTGAAAGTCATCTTCTTTCATGATAGCACTCCAAGCTGGACAAACTTGAAAGTTTTTACCACAATGACAGTTACATTCTTCCATTTTTTCTAAATCAGTCCAGCCGACTTCTCCAACTGCAAAAAAATCTGGAACTTCATTTAAGATTCTTTCCAGTAAGGTGCTTCCATTTCTACCAGTTCCAACAATATGAATAACAGTAACTTTTTCAGATAAATTTGACATGTTTTTTTACAATAAATTTATAGGGGGGATAAATTTTAATAAAGTTAATAAATTATGCCTAGATAACTTATTTTCTTAGTTTATTAATTTCTCTAGTATCAGGATTCATAGCAGTATCTACCCATAAATTATCAGGATCAGGTTGAATTTCACGGACTTTCTTATAACCAAACTTTTCGTAGAAATATTGGTTTCGATAAGATTTATAAGGTGTTATAAGATAACATGCTTTGTCCCATTCATATTCTTTTTCAATCAATTCAATGATTTTAGAGAAAATTTGCTTATTTTGAAAGTTTTTTGAAATGAAAAAATACTTGATCTCTATATGTTCACTGTCTGACGGAATAACACAAATTCCACCAGCAAGTTCACTATTAAACTGAATCTTGTAGTAATGCCCTTTTTCTATTTCAGATTGATGCCATGCCAATGATTCAATGCCTTGTGGATAATGGCCATACTGCTCGGAATCACTTTTGAAAGCTTCGACACTAATGTCTTTAAGTACCTCTGAATTTTCGATTTTTGCTAATTTTAGTGTTATGGTCATTTTTACTAGATATTGAGAGACAGCTTGGTAGGTTGGGTTAGCGGAGCGTAATCCAGAAAATAATTACGAATCGGTTATGAAATGCTGGGTTTCCTTTTGTCAATCTAGTCTATGCGTTGTATGGAAATTATTTTTTTATATAATACAATAAATCAGTACTCATTACGAGTTATGACCCCAATTATTACCTTGTTAGACATGTCATGAATACCTACCTTTCTTTGATTTTATTACTTATGAAGCATTATCATGTTTTGAGCCAGGTATGATATCTTTCAGGTGTTGATGTCCGTCAATATATTGCAGATGGATTCTCCAGCCAGAGATTTTATCAACATCGGCTCTGTATACTGCCTGTTTAACCCCCTTTACTTTATGTAAACGCGTAACCGGAAATGTCTTTGTTCTATGACATTCGTTGTTTTCTAATTCCGCTAAAGCTTCTAAAAATTGAATTTTATGTTTATCATCAGGTAGATTTTTGTTAGCATCATATATTACTCCATGCTCATCAAAAATCGCTTTGATCTGGGCCATTACTCCTTGCCCTCCACAGGTTTGCTATTCTTAAAACTTTGGTATAGCGATTCTGATACTGAACGATATGCTTTTTCCATTGAATCATGATTTACAACGCTCATCAAAGTGATGATTTTTTGACAAAACAAAGGATCTTCTTCAATTGTTAAAATTACTCGAAGTTTTTGAGTTGCTCTTAAAACATAAAGGCTAGAATCTAACCCCTCAGGTAACTGAATTTTATGTAACTAAAATACTTTTCCAGAAACATCTCCTTTCTCAACATCAAAGGATGCCGCATACTTATTAATATTTAATGCGACCCTTTTTTGATCTTTAGTTGAAAGCTTTGAAAATTCTTTTTCATACTTTCGAATAATATCGAATTGTATTTCCATACTTGTTTCTTAGTTTTGTCTAACGCATTATGTTAAGCTCGTAGAAAGTGAGTGGCCAATCTACGTACAAGCTCTTTGGTTTAAGGGTGTAACGACTTCCGATCTACACTTTGAATATTAATCTTTTAATCATGGGTCTATTATACAAGGGTGTATAAGCAAAGCGTCATACACCAATTTGATAAATTATCAATATAATAAATACAATATTTATTCGTTTATTTCAATAAAATAACAATGGTGTATGACACTATCGTTTATACACCCTACAAACATGATGCCGGGCTATATCAAATCAACTAATAAACATCATGTGTAGTATTATAAACGTTGAATTTACCTGTTGGAGTAACCAAACGTTCATCTTTAATTACACTCTTAATTCTACGAGTTTTATCATCTAAAATTACAATCGCTGAGTTTTGTTCTTTGCCATTCCAAACTGAGAACCAAACTTCATCACCAAAACGATTATATTCAGGTTGAACTACTCTCTTAGCACCTTCACCAAGATCAGCCATTTCAGCAATTGGTATTACCACAAAACCAGCTTCTAAATTGCGAGTATCAAACACAGCAATCGACTGACTCATACCAGTATCAGGATTCAAAGCAGTATCAACCCATAAATTATTAGAATTTGGATGAGTTTTAATGAATAAAGAACCACCACCTTGACCTTGTAAAGTACGCACTACTTTCCAAGCATTTTCAGGATGGCCTTCTGGATCAGTACCAATCAAAGAAATACTGGCATCGCCTAAATGACTAGTAGCCCAAACTGGACCAAATTTAGGATCAACAAAGTTAGCACCACGACCTGGATGAGGAATAGAACCTACTTCAACTAAAGCTTCTAATACACCTTCTTTAGAATCCACAACCGCAATCTTGTTAGATTTGTTGGCAGCTGACATAAAATAGCGTTTAGTAGAATCCCAACCACCGTCATGTAAATAACGAGCAGCATCGATACTGGTAGTTTTTAAATTAGCTAAATCTTCATAATTCACTAATAAAACTTTACCAGTTTCTTTAACATTAATAATAAATTCAGGATGTTCATGGGATGCTATGATAGCAGCAACCCGAGGTTCTTCATGATATTCCTGAGTATCAACTGTCATACCACGAGTAGAAACAACTTTCTTTGGCTCTAAAGTGTCACCATCCATGATTACATACTGAGGTGGCCAATAAGTACCAGCGATTGCATACTTATCTTCCCAACCTTTAAATTTAGAAGTTTCTACTGAACGAGCTTCCATACCAACTTTAATTTCAGCAACTGTTGAAGGAACTTCCATCCATAAATCAATTAAATTAATTCTAGCATCACGTCCAATCACGTATAAATAACGCCCAGAAGCTGACATACGAGAGATATGTACTGCGTAACCAGTCTTAATGATAGTAATCATTTTCTTGGTATCACTATCAATCAATGCAATTTCACCAGAATCACGCAAAGTAACGGAAAAAGCATCATCTATATCAAAAATATTTAATTTTTCAGTAGGTCTTGCTTCTGGTGGAACGCTAACTTTCCAAGTAGCTTTCATATCAGCAATGCTGAATTCAGGCGGTACTGGTGGTTCGTGCTGAATATACCGAGCCATTAAATCAACTTCTGCTTCAGATAGATCACCAGAAGCACCCCAAGCTGGCATACCAGCTGGTGAGCCAAAATTGATAAATACTTTAAGATATTCAGTACCTTTTTCCAAAGTAATATCTGGAGTTAAAGGTTTACCAGTTGCTCCTTTTCTTAATACACCATGACAACCAGCACAACGTTCAAAAAAGATTTGTTTAGCTTGTTCAAACTCAACGTCTGAAACAGGTGGTGGAGTCTTAGCAGCAAACGCACTACCAACTGCTAGTAAAGATGACAATACAGCTACATATGACAATTTCATTAAACACTCTCCAAATTAATGGTATTATAATTTCCGATTTAGTTAAGTATTTTTATAAAAGATAAATCTTTATAATTAAATACTTATTAAATAATATCGAATAATTCATTATTATACCAAATTGAATTACATAGGATATTCCTACTGTTGATTGATAATATTGAATTTACTACAATTATCGATCTTTTCGTACTTAAGTAACCAGCATTCTAAACTAAGCTGGTTAAGAAAGTCAAGGATAGTGAAGAAACTTGGCAAGTATATTATAGATTGAATATGGAATATTGATTTTTTTACGATAATATAATATATTTGTTATTTACATACATATGATATTAATTCAATATTTACTCGATCTATTGAATATTAACTATATATTTTTATTTTAAACAGGCAAATATATAATGTTCATTTCCCATAAGTATTTAAAGTGATATTTTTCGTAATTATTTAAAATTTACCATTATTAGAAATTCTTATGATAGAATGGTCTACTAGTATTTTAAAGTAAAACATGAAACTATCTATGAACTACTAGCACAAGATGCTAAGATGTTAGGTGATAAAGTAATGTTAGAAGTTAATAAACATGCCAATAGTTTTGATGAATTTCTTTAAGTTACTTACATGAGCATGATTTGTTTAACCTATTTTATATAAATTAATTACAGAACAAGGTGTTGTTTTAGTAAATAAAATACTTAGTTTTTTAAAATTTAACTAATAATTTAAATAGTTTATTCAATAAGATTGATTTTGCTGGAAAACTTTTACACGCTAATAAATCTAAACGTAATAATGATTATAAAAATTACTATAATGATACAATAAAAAATATGATTTTTCAAAGATTTAAGAAAGATTTTGACTACTTTGGATATAAATTCTGAATTGAGGTTATTGATGAAATTTATTGGTCGAATTGGTTCTGAAAATTGGCAGTCTAATATATTGACAGATGGAAAATTAACCTGCTCTTATCAAGAAATTCCAGAACTTTTTACCAAGATGGAAACTTGTTTTTCGGAAATTGAAGATTGTATAGTTTTTGAATGTGAAAATACACTTCCAAATGCATTAACTTTATTATTTCTATTAGAACAAGGTTATAGTTTTTTATTATTACCAAAAGGCAATTTTATCCCAAAATTTTGTAGATATAAAATTAGCACTATTGATGATGCAATTGAACTAGAGCCACAAGATTTTTTACAAATTACAGAAAATATAGATTGGTCTGGGGAAAAAATAGCAACTGAAAAAATGTATATGCGTACTTCAGGAAGCACTGGTTCTCCTAAAATAGCAGTGCATTCTCATGCAAAATTGCAGGGTAACATACTAAATTGTGTAGAAAGATTAAATCTTAATTGTGATAGTAGAGTCGCAATACCAGTTCCATTATTTCACATGTACGGTTTAGGAGCAGCTTTTTTACCGAGTGTAGCTGTTGGAGCTTCTATTGATTTACAAAAAGGCGCTAATATATTACGTTTTTTACAACGAGAACAATCTTTTAATCCAAATACTGTTTTTATGACTCCAGTATTTTGTGAAATTTTATTGAAAGGTCGTCGTTCAACTAGACCATATAAATTAACTGTAACAGCAGGTGATCGTATGAGAGGCGATAGTTTTGCTAAATACGAAACAAGGTTTGGTTGTTTAGTACAATTATATGGTAGTACTGAATTAGGTGCTATAGCTGCTGCAAGTCCAGAAGATACTACAGAGATACGTGGTAACACTGTTGGTAAACCAATGCAAGATGTAAAAATTCGCTTGGAAAAATCAAATCAAGACATTGGAGAACTTTGGTGTTATCATACATACGGTTTTGATGGTTATATCGATATAGATAATAACTCGATTGATTTAGGTGTAGACCATCAAGCAGGTTGGTTTCGTACTAAAGATTTTGGTTTATTAAGCTATAATAATGAGATAGAAGTGCTAGGTAGGTCTGATCATAGTATTAATAGAGATGGATTATTAATTTTTTTCGTAGATGTGGAAAAAGCTATTGAAACATTTACTTATATAGAAACTGCTATGGTTGTATCTAAAGGAGAAAGTCAAAGAGGTAAAAAATTGACTGCTTATTGTATTCTTAGCAAAAATTCTACTATAACTATAACTGATATTCGTACTGCTTGTTTTACTGTATTACCAAATCGTGCTGTACCTGATGATATTGTAATTGTTGACTCTTTACCATTATTATCGAATGGAAAAGTTGATAGACAAAAACTTATTAATTGATATTTCTATAAATATCTGTAAAGTAATTATATTCCGAAGTTGTTAAACATTCTGAGTGCTAACTCCAAATTTAAATATTTGATTAAACTATTATATGATGATAAAAAAATTACTAAGTACTATTATTTTGCCAAGTTTATTGGCTATCACATCAATGCCAGTTGTTGCTGGTAATAATTTTGCCAAGATATCTCCCTCAATTTTCAATAATAACTCAATATCTTCTGGTGAAAATTTGGGGCGTTGGTGGCTTAAAAGTGCCAAAAAATACAATCCTCTACCTAATCCATTTTTATATCATTTTGAAGGTGTTTATTCTTATTCAGAATCAAGTGGTAATATAGAATCTAACGCACATAGAGGTTCATTAAAATTAACTTTACGAAAAGGCGTAATTACTAGTATTACACGATATAGTATTAATGATCGTGAAATCAATCAAGTGATTAGGAATAAAGATATTAAAATGCAAGATCAGAATTTCCGCCAAGGTTTTCAGTTTTCTTTAACAGAAAGATTAGATGCAGTTGCTGGTCTTCTTTGGGAAAAAAGTAATAAAAAATATTTGGAAGATAGATCTACCTATTATGGTGGGATAAAGGTTATGGCAGTTGATAGACCTAACCTAGATGTAATGTTTTGGTTAATTTATGCTGAAACTTCAACTGCATTTATGAACAGTCAAATACAAAAAGTTCCAAAATATAGAGATTTCCCTTCTGTAGAAGACTATGATTCTAATGCTATACGTCTAATGGAAGAATTAAATTGGAAAATAACACCAACCGTAACTTTTGTTGGAAGTGGTGAGTATATGATCTCTTTAAAAGATACTGACTATTATCTTTGGAAGCTTAAAACTGGGTTTAATTTTAAGTTTAGTAAAAATATTTCTTTCGTTGTTTCTTATTTGATCAGCTATGATTATAATCCGCTTGTTGAATCTTTACAAACCTATCTTGACAATAGACGTGCTGTTTCCCCAGCAAACACTGGCTATATATATAGAAGAGATACTGCATTATCTTTTGGATTTAAATTGACTTTTTAATAATTATCTAATGATCTTAGTTTGGTTAAACTTGAAGCAGAGCTTCTAAAACATTGTGTTCCCAAATATAATTTGGGAATAATTATCTGGTTATCATAGACGTTCGTGATTTTAATATATTTTTACCTAATACGGAACATAATTAATGGATAATACTTCTAATTTACTTATCAACCACCTCAGCATCCTTTACGATTTCGCTTAATTAATTGAGCAGGAAGTAAATTTAAGTTAGATAGGCATTTTTCTTTAACTATCTCTTTTGGAAGAATCTCAATGTATAACTGGATTAAATGATTGAGGAGATGAAAGTTTCCATATTCCGTTTAAATTTTTTTAAAATCTCTAAATACAGAAGCTAATTTAAATACTACTGGTAAATATTTTTTTAGACAAAATTATGTAGCTTCTAGGAAAGAGTCTGAGCAGATTATTGCAAATGTTTGGCAAGAAGTATTACAACAGGGAAAAATTGGAATTTATGCTAATTTTTTTGATATTGGTGGTCGTTCTTTGGCAGTAGTAGCAGTATGTGATAAGTTACAAAAATTATTTGATCGAAAGATTGCAGTTGCAGAGTTATTTAAATTTCCAACTATAAGATTTAATAAACTCAATAAATTCATTGTAAATTAATGGTTTAGTAATATAACTACCTTGAATTAAATCACATTGGTTGTCTTGTAGAAAAATTAATTGTTCTTTAGTTTCTACTCCACTACCAATAACCTTAATATTTAGTTTATGAGCTAATGCTATGATAGTTTTGATTAATATCGTATCATAACTGTCAGCAGTAATATTATTGATAAAAAATGGATCAATCTTTAACATGTTGATAGGAAATTGACGTAAGGAATGCAAAGAACCCCAGTCTGAACCGAAATTATCTATCGATATTTTTGTTCCTAAACTTTCTAATTTATCTAAATGATTAGCAGTATCTGGTAAATTTTTAAGAAACGCTTCTTCATTAATTTCTAATATTAAGGAATGAGCTGGCAAGTTAAACTTTTGTAAAACCTCTTCTATAGTTTCAATAGTACGATCGTTGGTTAATTGATAAGCTGAAATTTTGATTGCAATTTGTATAGTAGCTAAATCAATATGTTGCAATTGTTGGATAGTGGTATTTAACCACCATTTCCAAATCGGAGTTATTAACCCACATTTTTCTGCTGGTGTGATAAACTGCTCTGGAAACATAAATTTATCATTCCGCCAACGTAATAATGTTTCAACTGCAATCATCTTTTCAGATTTAATATCAATAATTGGTTGATAAGATAAATAAAATTCATTGTATTCTAAAGCATTGCGTAGTTCACCCTCTAATTTTAGATGTCCAATAATTTGAGAGTTCATTTGTTGGGTAAAAAATTGGTAAGCATTACGCCCACTTTCTTTAGCTTGATACATTGCAATATCAGCATTTTTAAGTAAAGTTTCAACATCAGAACCATCTTCTGGAAACAATGCAATACCAATACTACCAGCGATAGAAATCTTATTTTTTTCAATAAAAAATGGAGTAACAAGGCTATTTAATAATGTTTCTGCAATATTTTTTACACATAAATATTCATCAAAATTATCAATAATTATGGTAAATTCATCTCCACCTAAACGAGCTACAGTATCAAATTCCCGAATTCCCTGTTGTAATCTTTTAGAAGCTTCTTGTAATAAATTATCACCAATCTTATGGCCTAAAGTATCATTGACCTGTTTAAAATGATCTAAATCAATAAACATCACTGCCAATTTTTCTTTGCGTCGTTTAGCAACTTGTAATGTCTGAGATAGTTTTTCTACAAACAAAGCTCGATTTGGTAAGTCAGTTAGAGCATCGTAGTGAGCTTGATGCCAAATTAATTCTTCTGCTTGCTTGCGTTTTGTAATATCATTAAAAATAGCAACATATTGAATAATTTTACTATTGTAATCTTTAATTGCCACGATAGAAAGCCATTCTATATAAACTTCCCCATTTTTGCGTCTATTCCACAATTCTCCTTGCCATTTACCAAATTTTTGTAAATTTTCCCACATATCTTGATAATATTGTGGATCATGATGGCCAGAACTTAATATATTTGGTTTTTTGCCAATTACTTCTTCTTTTTCATAGCCAGTAACTGAAGTAAAAGCTGGATTTACCATTAGAATATTATTCTCAGCATCAGTTATAATAATTCCTTCAGTGGTCGTTTCAAAAACTGTAACGGCTAACCGTTGATTTTTTTCTGCTTGTTTACGCTCTGTGATATCAATTCCAACCCCAACAATATGTTCTGCCATGTTTTTTTCATTATACAATATGGCATGATACCAACTAATAAATACTGGTTGTTTATCTTTAGTTAACCAAAAACTTTCTCTTTGTAATGCATCTTTAGTAGTTAACATAGATTGAAAATAATTTTGACATGATTCTATATTTTTAGGACTAAAAAACAAATCACAAACATAAAGTCCCTTAACTTCTTTAAAAGTATAACCAGTTAATTTTTCACATGTTTTATTAAAAAGAATTATATGACCTTTTGTATCAAGAACAATAACCAAACTACCAGCAGCATTAATGATTGCATTGTTAAAATCACGTTCTTTGCGTAAGTCTTCTTCTATTAGTTTATGCTCAGTAATATTACGAGATACCATCGCAATGCGAGTAACATTATTAAGTTCATCAAATACTGGGTAAATACTATGATCAAACCAGATATTTTCTTGATCTCTTTCTTCAAATCTTATTGGTTGTTTGTCATGAATAATTTGTTGTAATAATTTTTTTCTTTTTGGAACTATTTTGGGGGATACTAAATCACATAATTGCTTATCAATCATTTCATCAACTTGAAAGCCTAATCTTATTGCGCCAGCAGGATTTACAATTACGCAAGTGGTATCTAATTCCATCATTATTATAGAATCAGTAGCAGCATTTAAAATTGCACTTAAAGTTTGAGTATTTTCTTGAAGATTTTTCTCTGCTATTTTACGTTCAGTAATATCTTGAGTAGTACTGAGAAAACGCATAGGTTTACCATCATCAGCACGAAATAGCTTAGATATAACATGTAAATAACGTATAGTATTATCTGTCCTAATAATCCGAAATTCTACATCATAATTTTTATCAAAATTAATAGCTTGTGATACAGAATTTTTTACCATGAGACGGTCATCAGGATGAATCGCATTTAGGAATTTATCGTTAGTAACTACGTTTTTATCCAATGGCCAGCCAAGAATTTTTAAAGTTTCTTCGGATAAATAACGGGTATTTTTATCTATGTCCCAATCACATTGACCTAATTTAGCAATTTTTTGAGTTTCTATAAGACGAGATTCGCTATCTCGTAAAGCCTGGTTCATTTGTTCATGCTGAATTGCGGCTCCTAAAATATTAGCAGCAGTTTTAAATGCTTCAATAATTATTGGTAGCCATTCTTGTTCTTTTATACAATCATCATAGCCTATGAATCCCCACCATTTTTTACCAACAAATAATGGTACGATTGCAATCGAACGAATCTCTTTAATGGTAAATAATTTTGCTATTTTAGTTGGGAAATTTTGTATTGAACCGTGAAATACTTGACCTTGGGATAAAATATTAGTTAAAAATCCCAATTTTGGGTGGTAAAAAGACTGCTGGGAATTATTTATTTGTGGTTGGATGTTTTCTGCTACCCATTCGTAGCGGCAACTATTTAATAATCTACCTTGTTTATCGTGATGGTTTTCTGATATATAGACCCGACTTATAGACATGGTATGGCCTAATCGAGCTAAAACTTCTAAAATAGGTTGAGTCCATTGAGTGTAAGTAAGGAATTTTTCGGCAGCAAAACTAACTGCTTCTAAAATATTATCACGATAACGAGAAGCTTTTTCTGCTTGATGTTTAGCTATTATTAATTGTTGTTTCTCTATTTCAGATTCAATTATAGTAGGTAATAATTCGATAAAATTATGATTTATATCCTTAATTAAATAATCACCAGCACCAAGTTTCATGGCTTCAACTGCAATTTTCTCGTCACCAGCTCCTGTTATCATAATGGTTGAGATTCTAAAATTATTAGCTAAACTTTCTAATATTTGTAAACCACTCATATCCGGCAAATGATAATCAACAGCAACTACATCATAACTTCCGTTTACAATTTTATGTAATCCATCTTTACCATCAGTTGCTACATCAACAATATAACCATATTGTTCAAGTTGAGTTTGAACATAAGCAGCTGTTACTATATCATCTTCTATATATAGGATTTTACCAGACATTGTTTCATCAAATAGTTATTAAATTGTAGAATCTTTATGTAATACATATAAAAACTGTATAATATTTTTTAGCTTTCCTGCTTAAATTATCTTTATAAACATGTTTATATGATAGAATAATTGGTATTTCAATTCTGAAATATTAAGATGTACAACAGAAGTTAAACAGATAGATGAGAATATTTGAAAATTCAGAATTGCATAAATTTGGGTCGTCCTATCATTATCCCGAACGAAACTACTGGTAATTATACTACTATTAAATATGATAAGCAAATTTGATATATGCAATAATCATAACAAACTTCAGTTAAAATGTTTTAAAAAAAATCGCTTTTTAAGTAAAGATTATTTGTACAAGCAAAAAGATGTAAACTGGTGATTAATAACGAAACCTAGAATTAAGGTTTGCCTAGTTTCACTAAAATTGTACTAAACCTATATTGAAATTATTATCTAACTACATGGTTATAAAATGTCTGAAATAGAAAATCACCAAAATCTTGCCAAAGCTGTCGCAAGAGCAATGAAAAAAAAGGGTTGGGAGATTATTTTTCCAACAATTAATATTGAAGAATATGATTTTACAGCAGTTAAAGGGGAAATTAGAGCTGTAGTCCAAGTAAAAAATTGGAAGAGAACTGTTGGAGTACCTCAGATTAGAAAATTTATTGAATTTCTTAAATTACCAATGGGAAAACAATTTAATCGAGGGTTTTTTATAACTACCAGTGATTTTGGTAAAGCTGCTATAACTTTAGCTGAACAAAAAGGTAATAAACCAATCCAGTTAGCTCTTTTTAAAAATAAACGCTTAAAAATTCTTACTCCAAATAATAGTAAAGATATTAAAATTGCTACTAATAAAGATGGTAAAACCTATATAGGAGTGTTTACTTGTAAGGGTGGAGTTGGTAAAACTACTGTTAGTGCTCATTTAGCAGGTGCTTTGGCATTGATGGGATATGACGTAGCGTTAATTGATTTAGACCCACAACGCCATCTGAATGTATTATTACCAGAAGGAATTTATTTACCCCGTAAACCGCCTAATTTAGGTAGCACAATCAATGTATTCAATTATGATGAATATGATCCATCTTTTAAGGAAAAATTTGTAATTTGTGATTGTTCACCAGATTTTCAAAATAATCCTCCAGAAATTATGGAAAAATTGAACTATTGTATTATCCCAACTATGCTTAATCCATTAGGCTTAAATAAGAATGGCCATGTGATTGTATCAACTCTTGAAAAAATCCGTAGCTTGAATAAAAATGCCTATTTGATGGTATTGGTCAACAGTTTATATAATGAAAAAACAACCGAATTGATAAGAGTTCTTAAAAAAGAATATCAAAAATTGTTTAAAAAATTAGAAACTAAAGATGGACGCTTTAGGTTTATTGATCCAGAAGAATGTGCTATCAGGTTCAGTAAACAATTATTTTATTGGGGTAGCCATATTTATATGGGCGGAGAAAGTGAATTAGCCTTCAAAACCATAGGCGGAAGATGTTTACCAAAAGAAGATTTTTTAAGACTGGTAGAATATTTAGAAGAAAGCACTCAAATTGGCCAATTTAAATTGTTATAGAAATTGAAATCCAAGGCTCATAATCGTATTTTACTTAAATACCCAAAAATTAAGTGATAACTCCAAAAAACCTGTCAGGTATCAAAGACCTGACAGGTTTGCTGTTACTTTATGCAGGACTACCAATCTTTTTATACTCGTTTTGTTATGACATTACAATGTATCTTTTAAAAAAACTCAAAAATATTTTCCATTCTAAAAAAGAACTACTATTTTACCGAGATTTCCAAGGTTTTACTGGTGGTCATTTAAAAGTATGGGATTATTTTAATCATGCTATCCAATCTAAACAATATGATCCCAAAATTCATTTTTCACCAACAACAACTTGGGAAAATAACCCTTGGTTAAATCATGAGAAAATAAATAAAGCTTGGCAACCAGAACAAGCAAATTGTTTGTTTTTAGCTGGATTAGACTGGAATGTTTTGACTAAAATACCTGATGTTCCAATTATTAATTTCATTCAACATATACGTCATTCAGTTTCTACTGATCCACGTTATGTTTTTTTACAAAATAAAGCAATCAGAATTTGTGTAAGCGAAGAAGTAACTGAAGCATTACGTGATAGCCAACAAGTTAATGGGCCTATATTTACTAATCCTAATGGGATAGATATACAACCTTTACCTGTAATCAAACATCGTTATAATTTATTAATTGCTGGATTAAAACAGCCTAGTTTAGCTATAAATTTACAAAAATATCTAAATATAAAAAATGTAAAAGTTCTAACTAATCCATTGCCTAGAAAGGATTTTTTAAATATAATGAATCAGGCTAAAATTACTGTTTTTTTACCTAGTTCTTATAATGAAGGTTTTTTCTTGCCTGCATTGGAAGGTATGGTATTAAATACGATAGTAATTTGTCCAGATTGTGTTGGTAATCGATCATTTTGCAAACATGATGTTAATTGTCTTATGCCCGAATACAATATTGCAGGAATATTAACAATGATTGATATAGCTTCATCTATGTCAGACTCGAAACGGCAAACTATGTTAAATAATGCTAAACAGACAACCAAACAATATACTTTGATTCAAGAACAACAGAATTTTTTGAATATTTTAGATAACGTAAAAAATATCTGGTAACTTTAAACTAAGAAAACTTAATTGGGAATGGATATATCTATCATATATGGCTATTTGTAATTAAATTTTCTATCTTAGTTTTTAATTCCAAATTACTTATTTTTAAAGTATTTCTTAATAAACGTTGTCTTTGTAAGAGACCTAAATTTAGTTGAGTTTTGATTCGTACTAAAACTTCTTCAAACTGAAATGGTTTAGTAATATAATCAACAGCTCCTACTTTGAAACCTTTAATTTTATCATCAATAGTTGATAAAGCACTCATAAAGATAACTGGAATCTCTTTTGTTTTTAATTCAGATTTTAACTTTTGGCAGGTATCAAATCCATCAATTCCAGGCATCATTATATCCAACAAAATTAAATCTGGTTGTTCTTCTGTAGCTTTTTTTATGCCATTAACACCATTTTCAGCAACTATAACTTCAAATTGATTCTTTTTTGATAACATAATAGACAATACTTGAGTATTCAACATAGTGTCATCAATAATGAGAATTTTAAATTTTTCTGGCATTATCATATTGATTATGCTATTACAATTATCAAGATACATCTGTGCTGCGGTATCAGCTGAATTAATAGTAACTACTTGTTTGAATAAATCATAAGCTTTAGTAAAATTCTCTTGATGAAAAAATTTACAACCAGTTTCAAAATCTGTAAGTGTGGCTATTTTATGCTCAAAATTTAAGGTTGAATTAGTATCAAATATTTCATAAACAGTTACAGCTTTAGTCTTACCTTTAACAGTAACTCGATCAATAACCCGAATATTATACTTAGTAGTATCAGATAATTGTTGATAGGTTTGTTCGGTTATTAGCATTGAAGTATTATAAACTTTATTTAAACCTTCAATTCTAGAAGCTAAATTAACGGAATCAGAGATAACTGTACCATCCATACGGTTTTTACCACCAACAGTACCAAGCATTAAAGAACCAGTATGAATACCAATCCCAATATTAATAACTGGCCGTTCTGGACGACCTCTAGTAAGATTATATTCTGCTAATATTTTTAACATTTCCAGTGCTGCTAGTACTGCGTCATCAGCATTATTTGGAAATAAAGCCATTATTCCATCACCAATATATTTATCGATAAATCCATAATTATTATCAATAATTGGTTCCATTTGACTTAAATAAGCATTGATGAAGTTAAAATTTTCTTGTGGAGTCATATTTTCTGATAAAGTAGTGAAACCACGAATATCAGCAAACATAATGGTCATTTCTTTGTTAATACAAGTGCCTATTTGGATTTGGTCACAGTCTTCAACTTGTAATAATTTAAGAAATTGGGCTGGTACAAATTTATGAAAAGTTTTAACTCTCCTTTCTAATTCTTCATTTTTAATAATTATTTGTTGTTCTTGAAAGTAACTTTTAACTGCTTCAGAAATAGTCAAAATTAAATCTTCAGTATCCCAAGGTTTCGCAATATAACGATATAAATTAGCATATTTAATTGCATTACCCACCGCATTAATATCAGCCTGACCGGTCAACATGATTTTAAGAGTTGTTGGTGAGATATTGTGAATGTGTTTTAATAATTCATCGCCCTTAAGATTAGGCATGATATAATCGGAGATAATCAATGGTAGTTCATATTTATCTTCCAATAATTCCTCAACCAATTCTATAGCTTCTTCGCCACTTTCAGCAGTTTCAATGAGAAACTTATCCCCAAAAGCGGTTTTAAGTTCTATTTTTAAGCTATCAAGTATAGTAGGTTCGTCATCAACACAGAGAATAACAGTACGGCTCATAATTTTGCTAATGAGATAGAAATTTTACGGTTAGTCTAACATATAATTTGAAGTTTTACATCTTTATAAAACAAACTCAGTACTATATAATTATGAGTTTAATGTAAAAATATATTCAATATCGTTGCCAATGTAGAATTCAGGAACAATTATTTAGTTATTTATAGCAATTTTTTTATGATTGTATTACCGACATGAAATTGATCAAAATTAGTTATGTAGGATGTAATTAGTTTACGAATTACATCTTGATGCAATTCACTTCGGTCATTGCATCCTACATTTATATATCCTTATTTAGGAATTATGCCTATTTAACAGAAGCAGGGCGAACACATAGGTTCGCCCCTACCATATTGAAATATATTATGTAGGGGCAGACCTACGTGTCTGCCCTTGGCTTAATGAAATTGAACGAGAACACTGGGAAGTAGAATATTTGGATTAATAAGAAATTATCTAGAACGAGAACTCTTAAGTAGAGAAGTTGTCCAACCTACTATCAAAGACTTATGTTTCTTCTGATCAAGATGAATCTCTTTAACCGTTTTTTGAGTTTCTTCCTGTTTAGCCTTAATATTTACAATTTCTTGTTGAGTATTTTTTACAATTTTACTAGTTTCTTCAGTTTCGCTATGAATATCTTTCAGTACCTTCATTAAATTAACTTTTTTGAATTGAGATTTCTTAGGCGTATACTGTTTAACAGGTTGAATTGCCGATTCATTTTTTACAATTTTAGCAATTCCTAAAAGCTCTGAAGGTCGTCTTAATAAAAATGCTGCCAATGCTTCAATAAATCTTGCATTAATCAAAGTTGGAACTATAGTCAATTTTATAAGACCAAGTTTACCTTTCTCTCCATTACCTCCAAAATTCAGAATTTCCAAATCAATTAAACCAGTTTTTTCATTACCAGTAAATTGAAACTTAATATCAATTTTATTTTCTAATTCAAGTGTTACTTTAACATCTTTGCTATTATTACATCTTTCTTGAGATGCGTTAAACGCTAAATTGCAATCATGTAAAAAAGACTCTTTATCAGTTAATTTCTGCTTAATATTACGAAAATCAAAAAAAGTTAACTTTACATCAGAGCGTTTTTCTGGAACACATTCCAAAATTAAAGAAAAGTCATGCCTTCTACTAAAATCTATTGATTTTTCAACTTTGAAATTAATTAAATTTCCTTTAACATTTTCATGAAAAAGCTTATATTTAGCTGATATTTTGATCCCTTCTTTTAACCAATTAAGCAATTCAACAGGTTCTATTTCATTTTCCAGTTTTGCAATATCAGGTATTTCATCTCTTAGATATTCTAATAACCTTTCCGGTTTTTTCATACATGCTTCTGGTATTTCAATTTCATCTTTTAAGGAGTTCAATAATCTAGCCAGTTCTGTCATGTATTTATTCAGGTAACATAACGGATAAGCTAATTTTTTGTATCTTTTTTCCTCATTTTCTTGCTGTTTTTCTTGCATATTTTGTACTGCATTCATAACAGCTTGTCTATGAGCGTCTTTTCCAGCTAATTCTCCTAAAATTTTCGGTTTGTTTTCAGTCATAATTTCCTACCTTACGATAAAGTTTAAATTGGTCATTTAAGAAACTTTAAATTTTAATAATACCATATATTTAATTAATTAAGCAACTTATTTTAATTGAATAGATTCATATCATTACATATCCCAGTAATTCTCTTTAGACGTGCTAAGTCTTGTGGTCGATCAACATCCCATTGAATTGAAGTTTCATACCAATTTAATTGTAAAGTTGATAAACGAGAACGAGTTGTTTCTAAAACCAATGAAGTTCCCCAAGGAATATCAGTAAATAGTTCTGGTATTTTTTGCTGCATACCAATTAATACATATCCTCCATCTTCAGCTGGCCCTAGTACCACTTGGTTCTGTTGTAAAGCAATAAAGGAATTTTGTAATGTATTCACTGTTAAGGTCGGACAATCAGTACCAATTAAAATTGTCGGTTTAGGAGCTGTACTAGCTAGTGCATATGCCATCCGTTCGCCTAAATTTTTGCCTTGTTGATTATGTAAACTAATATTAAATTCACTTTTACATGTAATAAAAAAAGGATGCAATTCATTGGGATAACACCATAATTGCACTGTAAATATACGACTAAATTTTTGCAAACAATATTTTACTAATCTTTTATGTAAATCAGTAGCTGCTTGTTCGTCTATAGCATCTTTTAATCTAGTCTTAACTTTACCAACTATAGGAGCTTTTGCGAATATCTGTAATATGCTCATTGTTTTAATAGATAATAATTTTTGTACAAGATAATTTTAAATATATGTTAAAGGATTTATCTCGTTCCCAACGGCTTCGTTGGGAATGCAGTCAAGACGCACCAGCGTCATTCTTCCTGCTCCAATCGATATTCCAATTCTGCTAAAGTAAAATCGATCCTATCCATAACTGCTATATCAGTAACTCCTTTCCGCCAGTCTTTTAATTGTTGGACATCTTGCTTCGTGCCGTAGACTTCGATGGTAATTAGGGATTTATCGATGGCTCGGAAGGATGCGTGTCGGAAATGGGGTTGATTGCTATTATCTCGTTCTTGGTTAATTTTTTGGAGTATTTTTACTGTGGGTACGCCGATTTTGGCGATGCCAAACCATGCTCCTTCTCTGACATTGGCTAGGGGATGGTTTAGCATTTGGATGCCGAGGTTAGCTGGGTCGTGTTGGGCAAGGGGGCATAGCCGAGTTCGGTTTCCCAGTAGCCGTATTGCCAGCGTTTTTCATCGTCTAGTTTGGGGGTGACTTTGCATTCGGTGGTGGTTTGGATTGCGGAGTTATAGCAATTCCCGAATAGTAGTGACCCAAAATTAAAGACAATGTATAAAGGAATTACGAGCATCAGAAGAAGTGATAATATTAAGAGAATCAGCACAGATATAAATGTTCCTTATCAAAAATAGGAATTTTT
>DAOUSL010000417.1 GCA_030627235.1 Thioploca sp. | reverse complement strand
CTTCGCAAGATTGATTAGGTAATAAATCAACTAGATAAATTATTATTAACTACAAAACTCAGCTTATCGTTGTACCTTACTTCTATAAACCCTTTATATAAGAAGTACAGGTTATGGAACTTTCTCATTTCTAATATAGAGTTTTCTTTCATTAAGCCCAAAAAAGCTATAAACAGCCAAAATTTAAATCTGAAGTGCAATTTTTGAATTAAAAAATAATACCAATTTTTACCTTAAGCTGCCATTTTTTGACCATAAAAAACTTCATTTGGAGTTTTCCAATTTAAAGCTTTTCTTGGTCTATTATTTAATCTGTCTTCAATCATTGTAATATATTCAGGTGTTATATTTTCAAAGCTAGTTCCTTTTGGAATATATTGTCTAATAAGTCCATTTGTGTATTCATTTAATCCTCTTTCCCAAGATGAATATGGATGACAAAAATAATGTTCATACTCTAAATTATTTGATATATTTTTATGGTTAGCAAATTCTAATCCATTATCAGATGTAATTGTATAAATTTTATCTTTTAAGGGTGTCATTATTCTGATAGTTTCATTTTCAATATCTATAGCTTTTTTAGTTGTAGGAATTGATATTTTTACAAGTGATGTTACTCTTTCAACTATAGTTGTAATTGCTCCTTTTTTACCTAATCCAATAATTGTGTCAATCTCCCAATCTCCAACTCTAATTTTATCATCTACAACCGTTGGTCTTTGAGATATTGAAACTCTACCTTTAATCCTGCCCTTGTGTTTAGCACCATACTTAGCTCTTCTGTGTCCTGTATGATGAAATCTGAGATGAGTATATAAATCTCCACCTTTCTGTTTATCTTGCTCTACAAATTGATATATCCTTACATAAGAGATATCCATAATATTATCTTCATTTAGTCTATTTGATATTTGTTCTGGTGACCAATCCTCTATAATATATTTCTCGATAATATTCTTCAGTTTTGTATCCATTTTTAGATTAGATTTTTTAGATGCATATTTTCTTCTTGTTATAGAAACTTTATTAGCATTATTTGCACTATAACTTTTTGTTTGGCTACTACTATTTCTTTTTAATTCTCTACTAATTGTAGATTCACTAAAACCTAAATCTTTAGCTATCATATTATTTTTATATCCTGCTTTTTTATAAGCTTGAATATGATACCTTTCTTCTATGGTTAAATGTTTATAACACATCTTTACTTCCTTATATTCTGTGGTTAGAATTGAAGAAAGATTTTAACATTTAACCTCTTCAAATCTAAAATTACAACTTTTTATTTTCAAATTTTCAAAAATTGCACTTCAGATTTAAATTTTGG
>DAOUSL010000319.1 GCA_030627235.1 Thioploca sp. | reverse complement strand
TTTTGCTTTTATTTCGAATACTTTCTTTCTGAAATCTACTGAATATGTCATAATCTTTTACGCTTTCTAATATTTTACTTGGAATATTATATCCTATTTATACTATTTTTGCTATATACCGCATTGAGCAACTGGTCAGTAGCTATTTCCTTACTTTTTCCATCACGTTGTTCCAAAAATTCTGCCAACAATTCATCTACTTGCTTTTTATGTTCCGAATTTGGGCCTAACCGTTCTGTAACAATATCACGTAATTTATCTTCATTAGGTGGTTCTAAATGTAAACGCAAACATCGCCTTAAGAAAGATGGAGGAAAATCTCTTTCTGCATTGCTGGTCATAATTACCAACGGAAAAGCCTCACAACGAACGAACCAACCCACGCTCAATATCAACTTTTTCTTTACCATCACAAGGTAAAACTCCAATATTTTTATACTTATCTTCTTCTGGCAAACGAGATAATTCCGGAATTTCAAATTCACCTTCTTCAAACAAATTCAACAAATCATTAGGTAAATCCATATCAATTTCATCAATCAGTAACACACGAGGTTTTTTAGATTTAGAAGTTAAAAAGGCTGTGCCAAGTGGCCCCAAACGAATATAATGACCAATATCCGGCATTTTAGCTTTAGAAATATTATTATCTTCTTTCAACTGAGATTTTAATAATGAAGCATCTTGTAAACATGCCAGTGCATCATACTGATAAAGACCTTGCTGAAGGGCAGATTTTGAGGTTATTGACCATACTAATGGCTCACCTAATTTAAGTTCATAAGCAACTGCATAAGCCAATGAAGATTTTCCAGTTCCCTGTTTACCAGTAATCAATAAAGGACGGCGTAAATAAAATGCTGCATTAATAGCCTCAATTGCTTTTTCATCGTTTTCATCACCTTCGCAAAATTGGTATTTTTTACCTCATTCTGCTCGGATTTCTTTACTGGCAAATTCACGCCAAGGTGGTGGTTCTGGTAATATTTCTAGTCCATCAGACCGTTGTTTATTATCACCACGAAATATACGTTTGTTCATATTATCATTCATATTAATTTACTCAGGTGCAGTCAGAAAATAATCTATATCTGGTGGAAGGCAATTTAGATTATCTCGCAATATGTTTATGTTATGCCAAAGTTGTTCAGATTTATGAATTTCTTGTTTTCGACTTTTCATAATTTCTCTTAGCCAATTTTCCGGAGGATATTGTTTTAACAAATTACCAATTTCTTCACGCCATTTTTCTGTAGATTCAAGTTCTTGCAGTGGCTAAAAAGCAAAAGGTATCCCTGCTGCCAATACAGTTTCCATTATGTTATAACTTTGTTTGTTACTGGAAAGTATTGGAGTTAATGCTAAAAAAACCAAGCAGAGTCTTCCAGTTCATCTAATAGTGTTTCACAATAATAATTTTCACTATATAACCAATAAAATTTAGTTGCATCAATTGATTGACAAGAAGTGCAAGCATTCCATTTATCAACCCATTGCTGTCTTAAAAAATCATAATCAGAATGATAAAGGCGTTCCAATGAACGTATAGCTAATGGATAACGAGTACACAAAGGACGCTGTTGTGGTCCAATTTTAATTGTTAACTTATTAATATTCCAATCAAATAAGCTCAATGGTAAAATTACTTCAATTAGCAAATCTTTTGCAACTTTACTAGATAAATTACGCATAACTTGACGTGAAATTTCAGAAATTAACTTTTCTAAATCATAACGAGTATAATTTTGATTTGAAATATTATTTACTGGTTCAGGTTGATTATCTTTAAAAAACCAAGCTTTAGCCTTAAAAATTTCTTCATTGAGAAAATCTGGTTCAATCTTAATTAAAAGAATTGGAGCTGTTGATTTGATGAACGAGTTGGTTTAATTCTGGCACGAATCGCATTTAAATCTATTTCCAAACGTTTAGCAACATAATTTTTCCATTCATTTAATTCTATTTGAACTTGCTTATCTATCAATTGATTGCAACGTTCCAAAAATTCTAAAAGAGGAGCTTTATCCGGTAGTGTACACGATCTTTTTGCCAAATGTCCTAATAAAAAATCAAACAAATCATCTTCCGAATATTCATTAAATAAATTGGACTTATTGGATAATTGATTATAAAATTAATATGCTTGTTCATTTGAAATATTGACATTCTGGTAGTCCTGCACAAAGTAGTGATGTATAATAAAAAACAAATAAAGCATAAGTAAAAATAATGAAATGTCCAAGATGTAATTCAGAAAATATCATAAAAAATGGTAGTATTCACAATGGTAAA
>DAOUSL010000469.1 GCA_030627235.1 Thioploca sp. | reverse complement strand
TATAATAATTATCAATCAATCAAATATTGTAAACGTACATAACCACAGATGAAAATATGTGGTTGCGTATAGCAGTTTGTGAACGTACTTGAAAATGCTCAATCTGCCAATGTTTGTCATGAAGTTCAATGAACATGTCGAAAGCTGCTAAGTGTTTGTCATCAGGTAAATACAAAGGATAATGGATGGTCTTTCAATATCGTACGAAATACTTTGACATAACCATAATCACGTAGCCATACTTTCAAACCATCTTCTGAAATATTCAATTTTTGAATTTGTAGAAACTTACCTTTTTCAATTGAAACAATACGATTGCTTTTAAGAGCAAACACCTAATTGATGGTTTTTTATCATTTTAAGGTTGGGAACACAACTATACCAACTATATCCTGTTACAAAGTCCGGTTTAACATACCAGTTCAATACTTCAGTCAACATATCTTGAAAGTAATCTTGTCTTACCTTCTATCATAAATTCTATAGTTAATTGGCAAATAATTACCTTTAATATAAGTATAATACAACGTTATTAAATTGATTCCTTTAACACTACGATGATGTTTTCCAGACCAGAAATGGTCAACTAAATCCATGTGATAACTATAAGGTTTATCCAATACCGTATCGTCTACAGTCAGTGTACCACCTTCCAAGTTTAATTGAGATTTTGCTTCCAAAATCTTCCAGCCTCAAATTCTCTCTGTTTAAAAAACGGTTCACACTATCATGCGATATATCCATTAATTCTCCTAACCTACTGCAATTTATATATTTTGATTCGCTTAATATATATGATATATACATTGATAAAGTACAATTGGCTGTTGATAGAAGATTTATTTCTATCATCAGATTCTTTTTATTGTTTATAGGATTTATTCATCAATAGTTAGGACAGTTTTAAGTAAGTAGATGAAATAAAGATGAGAATCCAATATGTGAGATAATAGAATTAGTGAAATAAAATCATCAAAAATCAAAAAGGATTATCAAGGAGATATT
>DAOUSL010000233.1 GCA_030627235.1 Thioploca sp. | reverse complement strand
ATTGGTGTATATACAACAAGAGATTGTTTAGCCCAAATATCTTCTTCATCTGGTAGTTTATAAGCTTTATCACCATAGATTGTTATGGAGAAACGGATTTGCTCAAAAATTTTACCATCATTATGACTTGCACCAGTAACTCCAATGTATTCAGGGCGTGGCAAAGTACCAGATTGGGAACATCCAACGATATGAACTCGTACTCCATAGTAGTATAATTTCTTGGTGGAGTACTGCATTTGCGAGTACAGGTGCAACTTTAGCTTTGAAACGATGCCCGTGTTTCGCTAATACAACAGGAAAAGAATCTATTAGCCATGCATCATTACATCCATTAATCTCTTGTTCTCTAATAATTATTTCTAGTAACGGTGCAAATCGGCAACCTTATTCAACCTTTGGATGAACGCAGTATAACTTGGTAAGTTTGGAAACCAATCTCGTAAATACCTATTAGCATATTTATAAATGTCTTTTTACCATCGATAATACCAAACATATATATCGTAATTACTTCTTCGTCTGAAAATCTCAAATCACTATGATTTGACATACTGTGATGTCCATAGTCCATTATGATATTGAATACATACAGATATATCATTATTAATTGCTCTTGCCAGTCCATCGTTATCATTACTCGTTTTAGAATATTTGGACTAATTTTACACTAGTTTTAGCTCTTAATTCACATTTAAGGAATTTAATTTAATTCTTGAGTGTAATAGGTATGATAATCATGATTTTTATGACCAGAAGTCAGAAGCAAAGAAAAATTTATTAATAAAGATCATAGAGTAGTAAGTTTCCATCATTCTCTATAATATTTAATCATTTTATACTGGTTTTGCTATCGACATGTTCATATGAACTTCATGACAAACATTGGCATATTAAGCATTTTCAAGTACGTTCACAAACTGCTATACGCAACCACATATTTTCATCTGTGGTTATGTACGTTTACAATATTTGATTGATTGATAATTATTATAGTTTACAAAGAAATTTATTCAATGAAGTTATTTCTACCTTTATTCTAAATTTTATCCCTAGCATAAAATACCTTGATTCTAAAATTCATAGAAAAAATTATCTATAATTTATTTTAATTAGTTTGTCAATGCGTAAGTCTTACATTATTTAGAAAATATATCTATTACCGATGTCTTTTATAATATTTTTACCAAGTTTTTTAAAATTATTCTATACTCAAATAGTTTGACATTTTGCAATTAGTTCCAATATCTGTATAGTGTTTTTAATCTCATAGTATTCTCAAGTCATATTCAACATGAAAACCCTAGTCAACGAAATATCCAAACGACGTACTTTTGCCATTATCTCTCATCCTGATGCTGGAAAAACTACAGTTACAGAAAAATTATTATTATTCGGCGGAGCAATTAGTTTAGCCGGTACAGTAAAAGGTCGTAAAGCGGCCAGACATGCAACTTCAGATTGGATGGAACTGGAAAAACAACGGGGGATTTCTGTAACTTCTTCTGTAATGCAGTTTCCTTATAAAGATATCATTGTGAATCTATTGGATACTCCTGGTCATGAAGATTTCTCGGAAGATACTTATCGGACTTTAACTGCCGTTGATTCAGCTCTGATGGTAATTGATGCCGCCAAAGGAGTTGAGGAACGTACAATTAAATTAATGGATGTATGTCGGTTACGTGATACTCCAATTCTTACTTTTATTAATAAATTAGATCGTGATGGCCAAGAACCAATTGATTTATTAGATGAAATAGAAACAGTACTTAATATTAAATGTACTCCAATAACTTGGCCGATTGGCATGGGCAAGAGTTTTAAAGGAATTTACAATTTTTTAACTAATAAAATTACTTTATTTCAGCCTAGCAGTAATAATATAATCAGCGAAACTAAAGATTATACTAAACTGGACGATCCAGAACTTATTGCTAAATTAGGCAGTAATATTATCGATGAATTAAAAGAAGAAATTGAATTAGTACAAGGAGCTAGTAACGAATTTATATTAGAAGAATTTTTAGCAGGTGAATTAACACCAGTATTTTTTGGTTCAGCTCTTAATAATTTTGGAGTTAAAGCATTATTGGATGGTTTTGTTAACTATGCTCCACTTCCACAAGCACGTTCAACTTTAACCCGTAATGTAGAACCAAAGGAAGAGAAATTTTCTGGTTTTATATTTAAAATTCAAGCTAATATGGATCCAGCTCACCGAGATCGGATTGCTTTCTTACGAGTCTGTTCTGGTATTTTTAATAAAGGCATGAAAATGAGTCATCTGCGTATCAATCGAGAGGTTCAGATTGCTAATGCAGTTACCTTTATGGCAGGAGAACGAGAACATGCAGAAATAGCATATCCAGGTGATATTATTGGTTTACACAATCATGGAACTATTCAAATTGGAGATACTTTTACCCAAGGAGAAGATTTAAAGTTTACTGGTATTCCTCACTTTGCCCCAGAAATATTTCGTCGAGCTAGATTGCGTGACCCATTAAAAATGAAAGCTTTATTAAAGGGTTTACAACAACTTAGTGAAGAAGGAGCTACTCAATTATTCCGCCCATTTATTAATAATGATTTAATTTTAGGGGCAGTAGGAATTTTGCAATTTGACGTAGTGAGTTGGCGATTAAAGAATGAATATGGAGTTGAATGTGGTTTTGAAGCAGTTCAAGTTGCTACAGCTCGTTGGGTTAGTTGTGAAGATGAAAAAAAGTTTGAAGAATTTAAACGGAAAGCTAATTCTAATTTAGCCTTAGACGGTGCTAATAACTTGACTTATATTGCTCCTACTAAAATCAATCTATCATTGATGGAAGAACGATGGCCAGAAGTTAGATTTTTTGCTACACGTGAGCATTAATTATTCTTAATAATCACAGAACGAACGTAACATTAGTTGCAATAGTTCATGAGTATACAGTTGTAATAATTCTTAATTGTGAATACTTAATTCTTAATTAAATTTAAAAAATCAATTACTTATATTGCTGTAATATATAAAATTGAGAAATACTATATCTAATAATATTTTTGTAAATAATATGATTACAGAACAGTTTGACATAGAAATTCCAGATAATATGGTTGGTTATCGATTGGATAAAGCTTTGGCAGAACTATTTCCTACTTATTCAAGAGCTAGATTGCAACAATGGAATCTGGAAGGATTAGTACTAGTTAATAATATTCAATTGCGTAGTAAAGATAAGATGAAAGGTGGGGAACAAATACATCTTACCACTAAACTTGAAAAAAAAGTGGCCTGGCAACCACAACCATTAGCGTTAGATTTAGTTTATGAAGATGCCGACTTATTAGTAGTTAATAAACCAGCTGGATTGGTTGTACATCCTGGAACTGGTAATCAAGATAATACTTTGGTCAATGCACTGTTACATTATGCACCAGAATTAAACCAATTACCAAGAGCAGGAATCATTCATCGATTAGATAAAGATACCAGTGGAATTTTGGTAGTAGCTCGTAGTTTAACTGCTCATACTAGTTTGGTTAAACAGCTACAAAAACGGGAATTTGTTAGGAAATATCAAGCAGTTGTTGGTGGAGTTATGGTTGCTGGTGGGAAGGTAGATGCTCCAATTGGTAGACATCATAGTCATCGTATTCGGATGGCTGTAACCGAAAGTGGTAAAACAGCAATTACTCATTATCGGGTAATAAAACGTTATCGTAATCATACTCTAATTAAAGTTCAATTAGAAACTGGACGTACTCATCAAATTAGAGTGCATATGTCTTATAAAAATTATCCATTAGTGGGTGACTCGGTATATGGTGGTCGATTACGATTTCCTCCCAAATGTAGTGAAGAATTTAAGACTGTATTACGCAAATTTCCACGTCAAGCTTTACATGCCGAACAGTTAGGGTTTATTCATCCTACTAGTGAAGAATTTATGCAATGGACAGTGCCTTTACCAACTGATATTCAAGATTTATTGGAAGCTTTGGAACAAGACATGAAAACTAAGGTTTGAATATTATTTTCCCGTAAATAAGATATAACCTAAGGAAAACTTGTTAAATATTGTTTGATATATCGTTGTTGCTCTTATCAACTTGATATGTAATTCCATTTAGGAAAGTATATATTAAGGAGATGGAAGCATTAATAAGTAATTGATATTTATTTTGAATTTAATTAAGAATTAAGCATTCATAATTAAGAATTATTATAATATATAAAGAAGTTTATAAGCTAAATATACATAACACAATTGAGAAATTACTATGCCAACAGACCATTATAAAATTCTAGCCATATCTCAAGATGCTAAACCAGCACAGATCAAACAAAATGCTCAAACTATTTTGAACAAGACCAAAAAAGAATATGCTACTAATTTGCAGGAAATTAAAAAAGCTTATTCTATAATATCTAATCCAAAACGTCGTCAAGCCTATGATGCTAAATCAAATATAAGCTATTATCAAGTGTTACGAATATGTGTTGATACTGAACCATCTTTAGTTAAAGAGTCAGCTCAGGATACGGTTACTATTGTAAAACAAGAATATAAAAAAAAAGTTGAGGAAATTAAAAAATCATATTCTATTCTTAGTAATTTAGATAAAAAAACTGCTTATGATAATGTTATATCTCAACAAGAATTTAAAAAACGTAAAGAAAAATTAAGACGTTTACAACAATTACAGGAATTACAGGAATCTAAAATCAAAAAAAGAAGGTTTGCTATAGCTAAATTATTATTTTCAGTATTTTTTATTGGTTTAGCGTATTTTGGTTATGCTAATTATCAGGAATTTTTTTAATAACAATAGTTAGGACAGTTTTAAGTAAGTAGATGAAATAAAGATGAGAATCCAATATGTGAGATAATAGAATTAGTGAAATAAAATCATCAAAAATCAAAAAGGATTATCAAGGAGATATT
>DAOUSL010000311.1 GCA_030627235.1 Thioploca sp. | reverse complement strand
AATAAATATTAGGGATATTATGATTATTTGTTTGTAAGTCATAAATTTGTTACTTATTTAAATTGTTTTGAATAAGATTTAACGGATTAAAGGATAAAATATGATTAAATCTTTAAAAATTCTTTGTATATTTAAGTATTTGAATTAAAATCCTGTCTATCCTTTAATCTATGTAATCTTGTCCAAAATTAATACTGACATTTCGTCATTTTCATAATCCCATGTGCCATATTCGCCATAATTAACAGGTTGGATAAAGTCTAGTAACTAGATAGTACAATACTAAAAAACTACCAATCAAATGCAAAACGAATAAAATCTCTTAATTTTGGAATATGTTCAAGGTTTTCATATCCCTCACAAAGTTCGTTAATCTTACGCCATGCTCTATATGGTTTATCACTTGATGGTGCTTTGCTATCTTCCCATAAAATATGTTCAAATGTATCCTGAATCACATATATATCTTTACAGCTATTAGCTACTTGTTTAATTCGTTCATTAGCACGATATGGATGTATTGAAGATACTTGTTCCAGTTCTTCATCAGATTTTCCTTTTCTGTCACAATCATGAATTATACGAAATGGAATTCTGAATTTACCAAGTAACCTAGCAATTGGAATAATTGTCCATTTTCCACCGCATGAAACAATAGAAGTATTATCACTATTGCTACTATCAATGCCAGCTAAAGCTAGTAATTTCTTACTATGGCATAATACAGCAATTTCAGTATCTCCTTCTACAAGAACAACACGTTGTGCAAAAAAAGCTTCATTCACAGTTGGATGGAAATTAAGAGCTGCACGAAGTGCTTCTCGGTCTTCTTTATTAGAAGATATATTATCATTTTTAAATGGGTCATCTAATAATTGAACCTTTTCAATTGCTGTTTTTGGTGAAGAACGGCGAAATATTACAAGAGATTTTGGATCGTTAGCAATATCAATTAAAAAAGGGGAATGTGTACTAATAATAACTTGCCAATCACTACGTTTAGCAATATCTTCCAGTGCATTTCTTAAACGATACATCAGATGTGGATGCAAATAAAGTTCTGGTTCTTCAAAAAGTAATACTGTTGCTCGTTGTTGCAATTTATCTTCAACATTAAGTACATCTTGTTTGGCAAGAATTTCAATTAAGGCAAAAACAAAAGCTCTTTGAACTCCGTGACCTTGGAGATGAATTGGTGTTTCAGTACCATCATTAAGTGTAATTGTAGCATTTGAGCCTAAAAATTTATTTACATCTGGTTTATCAAGAGAAATCGTTGCTTGGGTTTCAACAAGAGATGACATTGTTTTTGATATTTCAGCGGCCACATCTTGTACTAAAGTTAATGGTTTCTCTTTTTCTATTGTTAAACTGCCATCTTTTCCACTCATTTGTAATGACAAAGTTTCCAACGAGTTTAAGACATCTTGAAATTGATCTGATTTTTCAATAGCAGGGATAATAATTCTGTTTAACAATGAACCAAAGTAAGTTTTTTTTGTTGTTTTAGTTTCATCAGTAGCATCTTTAACAGCAGGCACAATCACAGCTTGAGGAATTGCTTGTTTTAATGCTGGTTTTATACTAATACCTTCAGAAGTCCAACGTTCTTTTCCAAATGTAATCAATTTAGGATGATTATCTCGAATTTCCTGATTATCACGAATTTCCTGCCGTACTCTTTCTTGATTTGCTTTTGTCCGCCATTTTGTAGGAGTATCTATACCAATTTTCTTTGCAATTTCTTGTATTTCAGGATTTAAATCTTTCCATTTATCAGTCCAACTTTCAATAGTTTTTTCTTCCACATAGGCTTCACAATCTTGAGTCCCTTTATTATGTGATGCCGTCATTCGTAAACGAATTTGATTGTTATTGACAAGACTTGCAATGCCTGATTTATCTCTCTCCCATTTTTGAATGTCATCAAAATGCCCTTCTATAACAATTGGGTCATCTTCGTATCCTTTTCGCCATTCTTCAAGTTCTGGTTTTTTCTGATTTAAAAAAATTTCTATTGCTCTAAGCAGAGTGGATTTTCCAGAATTGTTTGAACCAATAAATGAGGTAAATTCTTGAATGTTTAAAGAACAATCCTCAATACATCTAAAATTCTGGACTTTAATATAGCTTAATCTCATACATTATATCCTTTGTATAAATTTGAATTTATTATTCATAACAATATTTTTGCCAATTTGTGAAAATCATAAATTTTGGGCAAGAACAAATTTTTAAAATTATTTGTTTTACAAAATTAAATTTAGTGTTACATTTTTCATATGTTTACTCATTAAATAAAAGTGTTTGAATAAGATTTAACGGATTAAAGGATAATTTTTTATAGTTTAACCTATCAATGGTAAGGCAGAACGTGATAAATTTTTTATGGGTTCAAGTT